>JBEPWX010000027.1:0-14683 GCA_041642235.1 Mariniphaga sp. | reverse complement strand
TTTTTTTTAGATGCCTTGATTTAAGTTACCGGCAACTTGTTTACTGCGTCAAGAAAAGCCTCCACCGATGCAGTAACAATATCGGTATGTGCTCCAAAACCATGATAAATTGAATCGTTGTAATCTATTTGCATATGTACTTTCCCAATGTCATCACTACCTCGTGTAATTGCCTGAACAAGGAATTCCTCAATCGTAACCTGGCGGTGAATGATTTGTTTTACTGCTTTAATTGCAGCATCAACAGGGCCATTGCCCGATGAAGTGGCATCAAATTTTTCTCCGGCAATATCTAATCTGACAATTGCCATGGGTGTAAGGCTTTTACCGGTAACCACCTGCAGGAAATCGAGTTTTATTCTACGCTCCTGACGGGTAGCATCGCCAACCAAAAGGGCAATATCATCATCGCGAATGTCTTTTTTCTTATCGGCCAGGTTCAGGAATTGCTCATATACTTCATCCAGTTTTTCTTTATCGAGTTCAAACCCCATTAGTTCGAGTCTGTGTTTTAGTGCGGCGCGTCCGCTTCGGGCTGTCAGTAAAATGGCTGATTCATTAATTCCAACATCAGTAGGATCCATGATTTCATAATTTTCCCGATGCTTAAGTACACCATCCTGATGTATTCCGGAAGAATGAGCAAATGCATTACGTCCCACTACTGCTTTGTTTGGTTGAACTGGCATATTCATCAATCTCGAAACAAGCCTGCTTGTATTGTATATGTTTTTTGTATTAATGCCAGTTTCTATTCCAAGAGCCTGATATCTGCTTTTCATTGTCATTACCACTTCTTCAAGTGAGGTATTGCCGGCCCGCTCTCCAATACCATTAATGGTAACCTCTGCCTGACGTGCACCATTTATTATTCCTGAAATAGTATTTGCAGTTGCCATTCCCAAATCATTGTGGCAGTGGGTTGCAATTGTTGCATTATGAATTCCGTTTACATTTTCAACAAGAAATTTTATTTTTTCGCCGAATTCATGTGGCAGGCAATATCCGGTAGTATCGGGAATGTTTACAACAGTAGCACCAGCCTTAATAACTGCTTCAATAACTTTTGCCAGGTATTCATTGTCGGTTCGGCCGGCATCTTCAGCATAAAATTCTACGTCTTCAACATATTTTTTGGCATATTTTACAGCCTCCACTGCACGTTCTATAATCGCCTCAGGATTTGAGTTTAGTTTGTAGTGAATATGGAAATAGGAAGTGCCGATACCAGTATGTATGCGTCCTTTTTTCGCATATTTTAGCGATTCGGCAGCTACATCAATATCTTTTTTTACGGCTCTGGTAAGGGCACAAATGGTTGGCCACGAAACTGCTTTAGAGATTTCGACAACCGATTCGAAATCACCTGGGCTGGATATGGGGAATCCCGCTTCTATAACATCTACTCCCAGCTCCTGCAAAGCTTTGGCAACTTCAATTTTTTCAACTGTGTTCAGTTGACAACCCGGAACCTGTTCACCATCTCTAAGTGTGGTGTCAAAAATGTAAAGCTTATCACTCATTGTATTTGTTTTTTAATACTACAGATCAGTTAAATTATTGTTCTAATAAAAAAGCCATCCTCTTTTTTGAGAATGGCTAAAAATTTCTTTTTTATATCTTTAACAACATACCATTCTCAATCCTTCTGATTTAGAAGAATAATGCCAATAATTAGGCTAAGAATTGAGATGTTGTTTCTATGATTCATTTATCTCTACTTACGTTTTGCTGCAAATATTATACATTTTTTTTAAAATGAAAATAAAATCGCCTATTTTATTAATAAAATTTAATAATCAGATAATTTTATCTGATTATTATTGAAAACAGAATAATTAAAATGAACTAAATGTAAAAAATGAATTATAAAATCAGTATTGAAGATTTTATTATGGCAATCTGATGGTGACATCCTGATTTGGTTTTTTCTTTTCTGGTTCTTTTATCAAAATTTTTTGCTTGAATATGTCATATTTTGAAAGCGGACGCTGACTTATTTTCCAGTCAAAACCGCTAAGTATTTTTTCTTCTTCGGTAAGATTGAGCAGTGGCTTCAGCAACCCCTCAACAGCATCCAGGAATATGATTTTATAAATATTTCCATCCCTGAACCGGATAGAAATCTTGCTGCTTTCAACCCGGTTTAAGCCAATAATATCTTCGTCCTGTCTTGCGTAATAAAGAGTCTGACCGTTACCATCAACATCAATTTTATTTAATTCGTTATTCACAATATAACCAACCATTTCTTTTCCTTTTATCTGGTCAAAACGACCGGAATCGAGTTTGGATACAATAAACCCGTTGTTGCTCAGGTGCAATTCATCGGGTGCATCGGTCTTTTGTTTCATCTCAATGTGATCGGCTGTAAGCTGGTGATTCTCTGACCAGATAACCGGATTTTTATACAATTGCACTACAGAGTCTTTTGTAAAATAAATTAGGGAATCGCACATACCCTGAAGATCGGTTCTGAAGAAACGTGTTCCATAATAAGCCATTACAAGTTTTTCATCGGGAATTGAATCGGGAATGGTACGCAGTGTATCAGCATGCAAGAACAAAGTATCTTTTTCAGAATACAACATCAGCAGAGCTGAATCTGTAACAGTTGCAACTTCAATCAGGTCATTGTAGATGGCTATGTTTCCATTAACAATGATTTTATTTTCGAAATCTTCCAATTTTACATTTCCCAATGCTCTTCCTTGTCCGTCAGGTTCATTGTATTTTATATAATCTGCTTTGAGTTGCTGTGTATCATTAAAAACCTCCGGGTTTTTAAGAAGTTCAGCTTCTCCTGTTTCTGTTTCGAACCATCCATCTTCGGCATATAATGTATTTAGAGAGTCTTTTATGGTTGTTGGTCCTACAATAAAGACTTTGCCGGTATTGGTATTGTATATTAATGTATCGCTGTCCAGAGTGTAGTTTTCATTGAATGCATTTACGTTGCCATAGAAATGAATGAGGTCGGTTTCAACAAAATATCTTCCTATCTGGCTAGTAAGCGTATTCAGGCTGTCAATAATTTTTCCACTGTGTTCATAATATCCGATTTTGGTATTCAAGTCGTAATCCAGAGTATCGGTGTAAAGAGTAGTTGATTTATTTATCAGCCTTACATTTTGAAAGGCACGGGCATGACTTATATCACCGTTATAATAGATTTTTCTGGCGTAGAGGTTTAATGTATCTCCCTGATTAATATGTACATTACCAAATGCATCTACCCGGTTACTGCCAGTATATGTATAAGCACTGTCGGCCCTCATTAGGATATCTTTATGCCGTATGCGTACACTTCCAACAAGCCGCTGTGCATTGGGCGCGATACTTTCATCTGCCTCCCAGTAATCAGCCTGTTCGATATCAATCCGTTTTTTCTCCTGTGAATGACCTGTTAATGGGAAAAAGAAAATAATAACAAGAATACTTGCCATAAGGAGGCAGCGATTCCTCATCAGATGCCGTATTATTTTTAGTAACTTCTCTACGGCATTGTAAGTAATGTTATTTATTCTATAAAACCTCAATTTTATTACATCATATTAAATTATCAATAAAAAATTCAGGCTTTTTTTATTGAATGTAGCGGATTAAATAAGTTGCTCAATAATTTCACTTACCGAAATATTTTCTGCTTCAGCCTTGTAATTTTTGATAATTCTATGTTGCAGAATTGAATGTGCTACGGCAGTAACATCTTCAATATCGGGTGAATATTTACCATGTAGTGCGGCATGTGTTTTAGCCCCTACAACCAGGTATTGGGAAGCTCGGGGACCGGCACCCCATTTTAGGTACTGGTTAGTGACAGCAGCACCTTTGTCGTTTCCCGGCCTGGTTTTCGCAGCAAGTGAGACGGCATAATTCAGTACATTATCGTTTATAGGTATCTTACGGATTAAATCCTGATAGAACAGTATTTCTTTTCCGCTAATGACTGCATTTAAATCGAATAGAAGATTGGAAGTAGTATTTTTTACTATTGTAATCTCATCTTCATATTTTGGGTAATCAAGCCAGACAGAAAACATAAAACGGTCGAGTTGGGCTTCAGGAAGGGGATAGGTTCCCTCCTGTTCAATTGGGTTCTGTGTAGCAAGGACAAAAAAAGGATTTTCAAGTTCGAACCGCTGACCCGCAGCAGTTATAGACCGCTCCTGCATTGCTTCCAAAAGGGCCGACTGCGTTTTAGGCGGTGTACGGTTTATTTCATCAGCCAGGATGATATTTGCAAACAAAGGTCCTTTGATGAATTTAAACTGCCGATCCTGATCCAGGATTTCAGTGCCTATGATATCTGATGGCATTAAATCGGGAGTGAACTGTATACGATTGTATTTTAAATCCAATATTTTTGCTATGGTTGTAACCATTAATGTTTTTGCGAGTCCGGGAACGCCAATAAGCAGGACATGCCCCTTACTAAAAAGCGAAACCAGTACCTGCGTAATTACTTCATCCTGTCCATAAATTACTTTTGTAATTTCATTTTTTAACACCTCGAACTTGTTTCGCAAACCGTCCAGTGCTTCCACATCATTTTTAAACTCCATTGAATGTACTTTTAAATCATTTCTCTTTTACTTTTTCCAGTCACTGAATTCGAAGTTGCAGTTGGCGTAAGTGTCATCTATTCGGATATATGTTTGCTGCTGTTTATCGGAAATCCACTGCTCCAACTTGTCTTCCCGTTTTTTTTGTAAAAACATGTCAGATAACTGCTGGTAATCGTTTTGGAGGTTAGCTACGTGACTTTCAACTTTGTCGACAAGCTTTACAATAGTATAAATTTCTCGTCTGGTCTCAGGATCAATTGTTATAAACGGGTCAGATATTTCTCCGATTTTAAGTCCCGAAAGTATTTTACTTATATTGCCATCCAACTCTTCCACAGTGAATTTTGAAGTGAGGTTGTCTGGATTAATAACCAGCCCACCATTATTTCGTGAGCTTTTATCAGAAGAAAACCGGGCAGCAGCTTCCTGGAAAGAAATCTGTTCCTTTCTTATCAGGTTTGCCAGGCTGTCAAGCCGTTCCCTTGCCTGTTCCTTTGCTTCAGGTGATATTTTTGGGGTCATGAGTATGTGCCGGGTATTAACCTTGTCACCTCTTCTGTCGATGAGCTGAATGATGTGGTATCCAAATTCACTTTTTACAACATTTGAGATTTTATCACCTTTCAGATTAAATGCAGCAGCAGCATATTCCGGATCGAGTTGAGCACGGCCGAGATAGCCAATTTCACCACCCGCATTTGCCGACGGACCTTCGGAATATAATACAGCCATAGCTGCAAAACTTGAACCCGATTCTATTTTATCTTTCAGGTTTCGCAATTCAGCTTTTACTCTGTTTTCTTCTTCAAGTGTTATTTCAGGACGTAGGGTTATCTGGGCATATTCAAACTGAGTTGGAATTACCGGTATTTCCTCTTCCGGAAGATTGCGGTAATGCTGGCGTACTTCGGAAGGCGTAGCTGTAACATCCTGAATTATTTTATTTCGCATTTGTGAACTCATCAGCTGATCCCTCACTATCTGCCTCATGTCTGCACGAATTTCTGCTATGGGTTTTTTGAAATAGTTCTCTACAGCTCTTTCTGAACCAAAATGAGCTATATACATTTGCAATTGTCCATCCATTTGCTGGTTTACCTGGCTATCTGTAATGTTTATAAGTGTATCCATTTCAGCTTCTGCAATAAGCAATTTATCGATAAGGAAATTTTCCAGTATCTCGCATTTCATGTCTCCATCAGAGGTAATTCCCTGTGCCTGTTGGTCGATATACATTTTCTCAATGTCCGACTTCAATACAATATTACCACCTACAATAGCCACAATCTGATCAATAACCTTGTCTTGGGCAGTAGCATTAAAAGCAAATAATATTACCAGTAAAGCAAGTGTAAATTGCATTAATTTATAATGTTTCATCTGTTTCTATATTATATATTTTAAAACTATTTCTATTTATCCCTTCCTGGAAAATAGTATTCTCCAGATCTCTTAGAAAATGAATTTTCCGGCGATTTAAAATTAAACTTTTTATGTCTTCTCTTACATATTCTTCAGGTGCTTGTTCATTTATAAGTTTGTAATCATGGATTGTAACCAGGTAATAATAATTTGAATCATTGTATTCAATATATTGGTTGTTTTTCAAAAAATGTTCTGTATTTTCTATTGTGGATGGAATATTGTTTATTACCCTTTCCAAATTTACCCACTGGTTAGAAAATAAATCAAATCCTTTGGCATATTGAAGGCAATATTCACGCATTTCGTTCAATCCCTCCTGCGTGTTATTGCTGGTCATCTTTTTCAGTGAATCCGAGTTGGCAAATTCAGCAGGGATCTTTAAAAATACTGCTTTGACAATATTTCGGTCCAATTTGAAATTATCAACATGTTCCAAATAGTATTCCATAATTTCACTGTTACTTACAGTAGTGTCCATACGCTGTGCCATCAACTCATTTTTATATCTGAATATAATGAGAGAATTCCGATATTCTTCCAGTTCCCGGTTCACATTTTTTAATTCCTCAGGCAGGTTTTCTTCTGCCTTTCGGAGCACAAGTTCGTGGCGGATCCATTTTCTAATGTATTCATCAGCCATTATATTGCTGTCTTTTTTATCCAGATTATTTGGTATTACACCAGAAACTTCAGAATGGAATAATTTTTTATTTCCTACTTCTGCCACAACCTGATCATCGTTCTGCATTTTTGATACACAACCTCCAACCTTTAAAATAATAAAAGCAATTAATCCATATTTCAAGAGGAGTTTAAACATGTGGGACAGTTTTCAGCAGCTTTTTATTCACTTTTATTTTATACTTGTTGCGCAGGGATTTTATCCAGCTTTGTTCAATATAATCCTGGTAGGCTGAGATGTATAATCCTTTTGCTTCATCGAGTGATTTGGGTTCCGGAGCAATTATATTACCTCTGGTGAAAGTAAGTTCAGAATTAAATCCTGTTGTTGCCTTACCATTCCATACAAAATAATCAATAACCGGGTTATCGCCTTTCTCCCATATACCTGATTTTATTTCTATCAGCTTTTCCTCTTTGTTGAGCAAATCTTCCACTTCTTCCGGAGTTACCTGTGCATTAAAATATTTCTCCGCCTCATAGCGGGATTCTTTATTTTTACAGGTAATAATTAATCCTTTGAATCTCTCTTCCCATAAAAATTTTGACTTGTTTTCGGCATAATAATTTTCAAGTCCCACGCTGTCTTCGGCTGCAAAATTCCAAATTTTTTCTTCCATAATATTAAAAAACAGAAGGCCGTCGTGATATTCCTGCATCAGATATTTGAAATCCGGGTATTTTTCTTCCAAACGGGCATCCTCCAGTTGAATAATTTCAAATTCCGTCCAGAGTTGGTAGTAATCAGAAAACGTGCCGTTTTTAATGTTTTCATTTTTAAGATATTGTTTAAAATCACTGAAATAAAAATTATTTTCATCAATAGAAAACAATAAAGGATTTTCGTTGATATCTTTTTCCACGTCAAGTGGATTTATTTTGTGAACGTCTTTTTTTGATTCATAGAAAGCATACTCCTGTTTAAGTTTTTCAATAAATACCTTACGTGTGCTGCTGCTGCGTTCCGGGTCTTTTTTAATACGTTCTTCAATGTTGTCTCGCATTTCATTAAAGGAGGGAACAGGCCTATGCCCTAATTTTTTAATGATATGATATCCATAAGGTGTTTCAACCGGAGGTGTAAAATCACCAATGTTTTTTAAATTGAAAGCAGGTTCTGAGAATTCAGGTACCATCCGGTTGGATGAAAACCATGGCATTTCACCTTTTTCGGCGGCTGAACGTTTATCATCAGAATGCTGTTTCACCATTTCTTCAAAACTGGCACCTTTTAACAATTGTTCGTAGACTGAATCGATTTCAGTCTTTACTTCTGCTTTATCGAAGTCTCCTTCCCGGGGTAACATTTTCATGATATGTGCAACTTTAATTTCCCCCTGGTTATCACGGATATCATGCACTTTAATCAGGTGGTAACCAAATGTTGTCCGAAATAGTTCTGAAATTTCCCCGACAGGTGTATTAAAAGCCATGTTTTCGAAAGGCGTTACCATTTGGAATGCGGAAAAATATCCAAGGTTTCCTTTGTTTGTTTTTGCCGAAGGATCCTCGCTGTATTCAAATGCCGCCTGATTAAAATCTGTACCACTAAGAATTTCCCTTCTTACCTTTTCTGCTTTTTCCAGAACAGCCTTTTCCTCTTCATTTCCTGCTCCATCATTTATCCTGAACAAAATATGACTGACATTTATTTCTTTTTTCATGCGGTTATACAACTCCTTTATTAAAGCTTCATCATACTTCATGTCGGTAAGATAGGGAGCAGCCAGTTCGGTTCGATAACCTGCAAGTTCTTTTCTGAAGGACGTTACAGTATCCATTTTAAGCTTCAGGGCTTCTATTACCTTTAACTTAAAATCGATGTACATTTCAAGGTATTCCTTTGGTGATTTTGTTTCCGATTCATCAGTGAACGTTTTGTTGTTTTTTTTATAGATCCGTTCAAATTCAGCCTTACTGATTTTATAATCGTCGATTGTAATCAGTATGTCATTTTTTTGTGCAAATAAGTTTTCTGAAAACAGAAAAATAAGAATATACAGGATGTAAGTTGCTTTCATATCCCACAATTAACGGCTACTGTAATTTGGTGCTTCCCTGGTAATAGTAACATCATGCGGATGACTTTCCTGTACACCTGCATTTGTAATTTTTGTGAATTGAGCCTGTTGCAGCATTTCTATATTTTTAGCTCCACAGTAACCCATACCTGCACGCAATCCTCCAATCAATTGATAGAGTACTTCATATAATGTTCCTTTATAAGGCACGCGTGCTGCGATACCTTCAGGGACAAGTTTTTTGATGTCTTCTTCCATATCCTGGAAATATCGGTCTTTGGAGCCTTTTTGCATAGCTTCAATAGAACCCATTCCTCGATATGATTTGAATTTACGACCCTGATAAAGGATAGTTTCACCAGGTGATTCTTCTACTCCGGCAAATAAGCCTCCGGCCATCACTGAGTTAGCACCGGCTGCAATTGCTTTTACAATGTCACCTGAATAGCGGATACCGCCATCGGCAATTACAGGTACACCGCTTCCTTTTATCGCTTTCGATACGCTATAAACCGCTGATAGCTGCGGAATGCCAACACCAGCAATTACACGGGTAGTACAGATTGAACCAGGACCGATTCCCACTTTTACAGCATCAGCTCCTGCCTTTACCATTGCTATTGCTGCTTCGGCTGTTCCAATATTCCCTGCTACAATTTCTTTTTCGGGATATTTGGCTTTAATCTTTCTGAGAATTTCTATTACACCTCTCGAATGTCCGTGAGCAGTATCAACAACAAGTGCATCTACCTGGGCTTTTATCAGTTCATCCACCCGATCCATTGTATCAAATGCTATGCCTATACCTGCAGCAACCCTCAGCCGGCCTTTTTCATCTTTACAGGCAAGAGGTTTATCTTTGGCTTTTGTAATGTCTTTATATGTAACCAGTCCAATAAGTTTATTGTGTTTATCAACAACGGGCAGTTTTTCTATCTTATAATCCTGAAGTATCTCAGCTGCTTTTTCCAGATCGGTTGATTCGGTAGTTGTTACCAGATTTTCACTTGTCATAACCTGGCTGATTGGCCTGGCCATGTTTTTTTCAAACCGAAGGTCACGATTGGTAACAATGCCAAGCAGATAGCCCTGTTTATCAACAACAGGAATACCCCCAATCTTGAAGGTTGCCATAATTTCCAGCGCATCGGCAACATTCTTATCCTGTGTAATAGTAATGGGATCGTAAATCATGCCGTTCTCTGCTCTTTTTACGGTAGTCACCTGATGTGCCTGCTCGTCAATATCCATATTCTTATGGATTACACCAATCCCACCTTCCCGTGCTATGGCAATGGCCATTTTATTCTCAGTTACAGTATCCATTGCTGCACTTACGATGGGAGCATTTATTATGATGTTGCGGGAAAACCGGGAGGTAAGTTCTACTTCCCCTGGCAAAACTTCTGAATACGAGGGAATCAAAAGAACATCGTCAAACGTTAATCCTTCAAATTTGACTTTATCGGAAAGAAATGACATGGGCTTATTATTTTAATATTAAATACAAAGCGCAAAACTAAAAAAAATAAACTTATTGCCGTTTGTTTATCAAAGAATGACTCCATTACTAACAATAAAATTTGTTAAATAGGAAAGTCAGTAGGAAATATTAATTTTACCATTAACATTACGAAGATTCTCGGACTTTTAAATATGAGAGATTTTAATCAAATTTTATATCGTTTTTGGGGGTTTTCAGAATTTCGTCCACTCCAGCTTGATATCATTCAATCGGTTGCATCCGGAAATGACACACTGGGCCTTATGCCTACAGGTGGGGGGAAATCAGTTACTTTTCAGGTGTATGCACTTTCAAATGAAGGAATCTGCATTGTTATTTCTCCACTTATTGCACTGATGAAGGACCAGGTGGAAAACCTTCAGAAAAAAGGAGTGAAAGCTTTAAAAGTTCATAGTGGTATGTCTCCGTTGGAAATCAAACTTACTCTCGATAATGCTGTTTGGGGTGATTATAAATTTCTTTATATTTCACCTGAGCGATTGAATTCGGAGTACTTTCGGGAACGGTTGGTGAAGATGAAGGTGAATTTGATTACTGTTGATGAAGCTCACTGCATTTCTCAATGGGGATATGATTTCAGGCCAAGCTATTTAAACATAATTCAATTGCGCAAACTTTTTCCTGAAGTTCCATTTCTTGCCCTAACTGCAACGGCAACTCCTTTAGTTGCGAAAGACATACAGGAAAAGCTAGGATTTAAAAAACCTAATGTTCTCAGTAAATCTTTTCATCGCGGAAATTTGAGTTATCTGGTGAGAATACGAGAGGATAAAATGGGGTATCTTATTGAAACGCTTAAAAAAGTTAAAGGTTCGGGAATAATTTATGTTCGAAGCCGGAAGGGGACACGTGAAATTGCAGCAGAACTTGTAAAAAGAGCCATCCCTGCTGATTATTATCATGCCGGTTTAAGCTCTTTTGTTCGAAGTGTAAAACAGGACGAATGGCTGTCTGGTGAAACTCGGGTCATAGTAGCTACAAATGCCTTTGGTATGGGAATCGATAAGCCGGATGTACGCTTTGTGATACATATTGACCCCCCTGATTCTTTGGAAGCATATTTTCAGGAGGCTGGCAGAGCAGGTCGGGATGATAAAAAAGCCGCAGCTGTATTGTTGTTTAACAATGCTGATAAAACCAGGCTGAAGAAAATGATTACGGTTGCTTTCCCTGAAACGGAAGTCATTAAAAGAATTTACCAGGCGCTTTGTAATCATTTACAGGTGGCTGAGGGTTTCGGTAAAGGGCAGGTGTTTAACTTCAGCCTGCAGGAATTTGCCAGCAAATTTAAATTTCAACAGTCGCAAGTTTATAATAGCCTAAAGTTATTACAACGTGAAGGCTATCTCGAATTTACCGAGGAAGTAGACAATCCTTCCCGCATTTATTTTATTGTTTCGCGCGATGATTTATATAAGTTCCAGGTAGCAAATGCTGCATTTGATGGTTTTATCAAATTAATTCTTCGTTCTTATACAGGTTTATTTAATAATTATATTAATATCGATGAGGAAATGCTTTCCAAACGTGCTGGTGTTGAAAAGGAGATTGTGTTTACTTATTTAAAACACCTTAGGAAATCAAGAATTATAGATTATATACCCCGGAACCAAACACCTTTTATTTATTTCAGCAAGGAAAGAATAAATATTAACCGGCTTAAGATTTCAAAGATAAACTATGATGATAGAAAAAAAGATTCTTTAAAACGCCAAAATGCTGTAATAAATTATGCAACCAGCAATACCATCTGTCGCAGCCAGATGTTGTTAACTTATTTCGGTGAAAAGAATGCACCTGAATGTGGTATTTGTGATGTTTGCCTTTCAATGCAGAATAGTGGATTAAGTACTAATGAATTCAATGAAGTCAGTAAAAAAATTGAACTCAAACTGGAAACTCCGTATTCCTGTGAATCACTTCTTTCTAAAATAAATGGAGACAGAAAAAAGGTGATGGAAGTAGTTAAATGGTTAATCGATAATGGTAATATTAAGTACAGGACTGATGGAAAACTGGAGTGGAATGAAAAAAAGTAAACATTCATAAATGATATAAGCTATTTAATTTATAGAAGCGCAAATATGAAGCTTTTGGCGTTAAACTTTTTTTAAAGGGGGTTTAATAGTTTTAATTTTGAAGAATTGGCTGGAAGTTCTACTTTCACATAATTATTGGAGCAGATAATTTTCTGATATGAGTTGTAAAAACATAAAAGCCAAAACAGCCTTAATATTCCTAGTTCTTGTTAATTTCCTGGTTAATGGTCAGGAGATAGTTATAAATGAAGTAATGTCAGATAACGAATCAAATATCCAGGATATGGAAGGAGATTTTGTTGATTGGATTGAGTTATATAACAAAGAAAATTATCCCGTAAATATAAAAGATTATGGCCTTTCAGACAACAGTCACAATTTAAGGAAATGGCTTTTTCCCGATATTGTTATTCCTGCACATGGATATATATTGGTTTTTGCTTCCGGAAAACTCTTGTTTGATAATGAAGAATTACATACTACTTTTAAAATATCGGCTGAAGGGGAAGAACTCTTCCTTACCAATAGCCTTGAAATTCTTATTGATAAAACAAATTCAGAATTTCTTTCTGCTGATGAATCTTTTGGCAGGTTTCCCGATGGCAGCAATACTTGGGTAAAGTCGTTTAGTGCCTCACCGGGTACAACAAACAATGCAATAAATCATTTGTTTTTTTCTTCAGCGGAGGGGTTTTATAGTGCTCCATTTTATCTTTTCATTCAATCATCAACAAATGATTCTGTTCGATATACATTAGATGGAAGTGAACCAACTTTTGAATCAGCCTTGTATACCGATTCGCTTTTTCTTGATTACAAATATGAATCACCAAACTATTTTTCTGAATTTCCTTCAACACCTGACCAATCGGTTATAAGTTACAAAGCATGGGAATCTCCTGATGTGGTTTTGCATAAAGCACATGTTGTGCGATCTGCAACTTTTAAAAACGGCACCAGGACAAGTAAGATTTATACTCACACCTTTTTTGTTGACAGTACAATTTTTGAAAAATTTAACTACCCTGTAATTTCATTGGTCACTGATGAAAAGAATTTATTTGATTATGGGAGCGGTATTTATCATCCGGGGAAATATTTTGATTCTTCAGATCCGGAATGGACCGGAAATTACTCTCAAACTGGCAGCGACTGGGAACGACCTGTTTATATAACCTACTTTGAAACTGACGGTAATACCGGCTTTTCACAGGATGCCGGCATTCGCATCCATGGATACAAATCAAGGCAGGCGGCTCAGAAATCATTTCGCCTTTATGCACGAAAAGAGTACGGTATGAAGCATTTTAATTACCAATTGCTGCCACAGAGGAAAAATGCAGAATATAAGAGATTCCTGTTGCGGGCAACAATGGGGGATTGGTGGAACAATACCTTAATCAGGGATGTACTGGCTCATGAAATGGTAAGGGAACTGGATCTGGAATATCAGGATTACAGACCCGCAGTTGTATACCTGAACGGAGAATATTGGGGAATTTATTTTATAAGGGACCGCATTGATGAGAGATATATTTCATACCTGTATGGTTACGATAAAGATTCTGTGGATATAATAGGTGGAAATTACAGATTGATAGATGCAGGTACCAATGAACACTTCATAAAGCTTGCAGAATATTTAAAACAGAATGATCTGGCAATTGATGATAATTTCGAATACATTAAAACTCAAGTTGATATTTCAAATTTTATAGATTATTATATTGCTGAAATGTTTATTGCCAACATGGATTGGCCATTTAATAATCAACGGTTGTGGCGACCACAAACACCCGATGGCAAATGGAGGTGGATCTTCTTCGATGCTGATGCAGGATTTGGTGATGCCGGTACAAATATGTTTTCCCATTCGCTTATCTATGCCGACAGAGAATGGGATGAAATGTCGGTATCGACTTTAATTTTTAAGAATCTTTTAAAAAACAAAAGTTTTGTTGAATTATTCCTTGCAAGATATGCGGAGATACTAAATAATGATTTTAATTCATTATCGCTGTACAATAAACTGAACCATGTAAAAGAACTGATTGAAGTTGAATTGCCGGATCATATATCCAGATGGAATTATCCTGAGAGCTTGTCACAATGGAATCATGAAGTGCAAAATAAATTACTGGAATTTTTAATTAAACGGCCATGTATAGTTGAGAATAATATAAAAGAATTTTTTGATACCACTGATTTTGATTTTTCCTGTAATACAACTCCTGAAAAGCCTTTGGGAGACATATTCATAGGTCCCAATCCCAGTAATGGCTCTTTTTATCTGATCAATAGTTCAAAAGACATGGTTCTTGATGAAATTATTATTGCAGATATTGGCGGAAGAATCTTCTGGTCGGAAAGTAAAGTGCCCTTATATAGGGGAGAGAAAAAACAATTTGTTTTAAACGTCCCTGC
>JBEPWX010000026.1:0-15071 GCA_041642235.1 Mariniphaga sp. | reverse complement strand
AGGCGGTGCCAAACACAGGCTGGAACAACGTTGGTTTTCCATCGAGAAACAGCCGGGGCGACAGGATTACAAATCCACCTCTTGCACTGAATTTACATTATCTGCTAACTGCTTACGGCGCCGATGAGTTACATTCCGAAATTTTATTGGGCTTTGGCATGCAGTTGCTTCACGAAATACCTGTACTAAGCAGGGAAGCAATTCGTACTTCGCTGGCTCCGCCAACTGATCTTTCCACAGGTGGTTTGCCTCCTGAATTGTTGGCGCTCTCAACCTCAGAACTGGCCGAACAAATTGAGCAGATAAAGATTATTCCAATGGTCCTGAACATTGAAGAACTTTCAAAATTATGGACAACTTTTGAATCAAAATACAGGCCAACAGCAGCATATATGGCTTCTGTTGTACTTATTGAAAGTAAAAAATCAACCAGAGCATCGCTTCCGGTTCGCGCGCCACTTGTATATGTTGTTCCGTTTGAAAATCCGGTTATCGAAAAAATTTGGTCGCAATCAGCCGATGACCAACCCATTGTTGAAAATCAAACCATACTCGACAGTTACAACCTGGTTATCCGTGGTTACAAACTTCGTGGCGATATTGTGTTGGTTAATATTGAAGGAATCGAAGTAACACCTGATGATGAAAATATAAAAGACGATGAAATCATCGTTGTTCTGCCTGCAGGTTTAAAAGCTGGTATTCAGGGTGTGCAGGTCGTACATCAACGTTTAATGGGCTCACCGCCCGAACCTCATCATGGGGTACAGTCCAATGTCGAGGCGTTTATCCTTAGCCCGCAAATCGAAAATATAAACATCACAAATATTCAGGGTACGGGAGATGCCTTACGATCTGCCAATATGGAAATACAGGTAACGCCGGATATTCAGGAATCACAAAAAGTAATATTGTTGTTGAATGAATTTATTCCCGGCAACGCTACTGTTCCTTCCAATGCCTACAGTTTTCAGGCCACGCCGCTTGCATTGGCAAGCCCGCCCGGGCCAACCGACACCATTACTTTTCAAATAAGCAATGTAGTTGCCGGCGATTATCTTGTAAGGGTTATGATCGATGGCGCTCAAAGCCCGTTGGGTGCCGACAGTAATGGAAAATATAATGCACCACAGGTTGCGATTACTTAATCAGTTAATCCAAAATGAATTGGTACGAAGCGAATAAAAAATATCTGATGGCTTCCATCAGGCTGGTCAAAAAGGAGATTACCAGCTATGCCAATGAACAAACATCCGGTGAAGTAGATCCGGAAATATTACAACTGGAAAAGGAAATTGAGAATCTCCGCTCTGAAATGGCTCAGCCACCAACACTTGAGATGCTTTCAGAAATTTTTGGACTAACCTCTTTTGAACGTAAAGTTTTATTGCTATGTGCAGGAGTGGAACTTGATTCAGCATTCAGAATTATACATTCGGTGGAACATGGGAAAGATGATATTTTAAACCCCAACTTTGCGATGGCGCTCACCGCTTTTAAAGATGCGCATTGGAGTTCTTTGTCGCCCGATCGGCCGCTTCGTTACTGGCAGCTTATTGACCTTGCTGATAAATCGGCGTTAACAAAAAGTCCCTTGTTTATCAACGAACGCATCCTTCATTTTCTTACAGGAATTGAACATACCGATGAATCTCTCATAGGTTTACTGGAACCGGTTACAAGTGAAAAAGACCTGGTTTCGTCTCATTTGAGTATTTCGGATGAAATCGTAAAAACCATTTCCTTTAGCGTTTCAAAATCAGAATTACCATTAATATTTATTAAGGGCGACGAAATAAGCGATAAAATATCATTGATTTCACATATTTGCCGTGGATTAAATCAACGACTTTATCGACTGCGCGCCAGCCTTATACCTGAAAATCCAAAAGAACTTGACAAGTTAGTAAAGATTTGGAACCGGGAAAGTGCATTGAGTTCAGCCGCTTTATTGCTGGATTGTAATGATGTGGATAAAACATATACAGCTCAAATTCAATCGATAAATATTTTTTGCGAAAAGTTGAGTGGTTTAACTTTTGTCAGCGGGAGAAAGTGGATGCCAAATCCTAACCGGCAGTTGTTGATTTATGAGGTCGAAAAACCATCGTCAGAAGAACAATTTTCGTTATGGAAGAATTTACTAAACAGTCATGCCAACGGACTTGGGAAAAGCCTGGAAAATGTAGTAACGCAATTTTCACTTAGTACCGATGCTATCGAAAAAGCCTCACATGAAGTCACACTCATGATCGATTCATCTTCAGAAAAGAATCAGCATTCAGATGTAGTGAATTCGATAAAACAGGTTTGTTGCAGACAATCGCGACCCGAACTGGAGGAACTTTCACAGCGAATTGTTCCGCTGGCTACCTGGGATGATTTGATACTACCCGAAACTCAAAAAAATATTCTTCGCGAAATTGCAATGCACGTAAGGCAAAGAAACAAAGTTTACAACGACTGGGGTTTTGCAGCAAAAGTATCGCGTGGCCTTGGAATCAGTGCCTTGTTTACCGGCGACAGCGGAACCGGAAAAACTATGGCTTCCGAAGTTTTAGCCAACAAATTAAACCTGGATCTGTACAGAATCGATTTAAGCCAGGTAGTAAATAAATACATCGGCGAAACCGAGAAAAATATAAAAAAGATATTCGATGCTGCCGATTCAGGCGGGGCAATTCTTTTATTTGATGAAGCCGATGCACTTTTTGGAAAAAGAAGCGAAGTAAAAGACAGTCACGACCGTTTTGCAAATATTGAAGTAAGTTACCTATTGCAACGAATGGAAGCTTACCGCGGATTGGCAGTATTAACGACAAATCTGAAAACTTCGCTCGATAAGGCATTTTTACGCCGGATAAGGTTTATCGTTCAGTTTCCGTTTCCCGATGCCGAACAACGAAAAGAAATCTGGAAAAGGGTTTTCCCTGGAAAAACACCCACGAATAATCTGGATACATATAAACTATCGAAGCTGAATATAACCGGCGGAAACATTAGAAATATTGCAATGAATGCAGCTTTTATTGCAGCAGACTGCAATGAACCGGTGCAAATGGAACATATTCGCCTGGCTGCAAAAACCGAATATGCAAAACTCGAAAAACCGATGAGCACAAGCGAATCGGGAACCTGGTAATGAAACAATCAGTTGAAATAAATATTGATGAACTAATCCTTCACGGATTTTCACCCGCTGACCGTCACAAAATCGGAGAATCGTTGAGAACCGAACTTGCAAGATTGGTTATTGATAACGGAATGCCATCTGCTTTTTCAACCGGAAAAAACATTAGCCAATTAAATGGTGGAACATTTCAGGTCTCAAAAAAAATGCAGGCGCGTGCAGTCGGAAACCACATTGCAAAATCAATTTACGGAGGAATGGGAAAATGAGCGACGTGTTTTTTTGTGCTGAAATTTGGGAAAGGCAGTGGTTTTGAAAACGAAGCAGGCAGTTCTGCCGGTTTCAGTCTTGGATATAAGTCTCCAAACCTCATTCCCGGCAGATTTGACTCACTCAACACAGAGAGTAACCTTGAAGGAACTGCTTCGCTTACCGGCACAGTAAGTGATGAAGAATCAAAATTTACACCCAAGTTTAACAGTAAAGCCGGGCTTGAATTTAAATACTCATCGCCTTCGTTTGCAGGTGGGCCGTTAGGAAATAAAGCAACTTTTGACATTGGGGCCGGTACCGAGGTTTCAGGAAGTATTTCTCCTGAAAAAAGAGGATTAAAAGCCGAAGGAAAGGGAGAAATTAGACTTACAGGTAAGAGCAAAGTTAGAAAAGAGCGTTTTGTAAAAATAAAAATAACAGAAGATTTCACTATTAATCAAAAAGCAGGAGAAGCCAGAGTAATTGGTGGTTCGGTAATGATTGGCAGAAGTTCTTAAGAATCCGGTCTGCATACTTTTGTGTTTTCCCTAAAAAATTTATATCAAAAATTTGTTTAACTAGTTCACTGTAAACAATAGCAGCAAAATATGACCACATTTCCAGGTTCACCACGAATATTAAAAGGCGGCATTGTACTTATCGATCCGGAAAGTTCGGCGATAAAAAGAATAATCGCTCTTCAGTACAATCCGGAAACGCTCACCCGCTCGTTCCAGGTAAAAGGTGTTGGCGGCGAAGGCGATATTACAGAAGCATTGCGGCTAACCGGCCCACCGGTTGAAACAATAAAACTGGAGGCTGAAATTGATGCTACAGATCAACTCGAAACTGCTGATGATGATGCCATCGAATCAGGTATTCAGATTCAGCTTGCTGCGCTTGAAACCATTATTTATCCTTCAAGTGAACAGCTAATAACAAATAATAATCTTGCACAAGTAGGAACATTAGAAATAATACCTATGGAAACTGATCTCACTCTTTTTATTTGGAATAAAAACCGGATTCTACCAGTTCGCCTTACCGAGTTCAGCATAACCGAGGAGGCATTTGATGTCAATCTCAACCCGATTCGCGCCAAAGTAAGCATTGGAATGCGGGTACTTAATATCGATGATGTGGGCTTCGACCATAAGGCTGGAAATCTCTATATGAGTTACCAGCAAAACAAGGAAAAATTAGCAGATAAATTGGGTGGCGTTTCCTTACGCGACCTTGGAATAGATAACATACCATAATGTCAGATCCATTACAAAACATTTTAAATCCACAGGGATTAAGCCGTACAGCTTTTCCCCCAACAAGCCGTTATTACGGAATTGAAACAACAACTTTTGAAAAGGAAAACGGGGAAACTACGGTTTACCTGAAACGGCGTTTTGTTCCGCCCTCCAACCGCTTTGCATTGCTTCAGTACCACACGTTCACCGAAGGAGAACGGCTGGATAATATTACCCATCAGTATATGGGCGATCCGGAACAATTCTGGCAAATTTGCGATGCCAACAATGTGATGAATCCTGATGAGCTCACCGATACAGTGGGCCGAAAAATAAGAATTACATTACCAGAAGGAATACCGGGAAATAACGATGCTTAAAGGAGTACATCTCACATTATTAGTAGGACCTGTTATACCTGTACCAGTTCCAAAAGTTGTATTGGATTCATTGGAAAGTGTAGAAGTATCATCCTCATCAGGTTCTTCAAGTGGATTTCAATTGAATTTCAGCTTCACAAGTAAATCATTACTGAATAATATTTTTATACTTGCTGCTGGTCAAAATGGCGGAATCGGTTTACCTCCATTGAGAATTATTATGGTTGTTACAATCAAAAGTCAACCACAGGTTCTTTTCGATGGAGTTATGACCAACGTGGAAGTTCAGGCGGGCCAAGGTACTTCCTCAGGGAGATTAACCGTTACTGGTGATGATCTTACAAAGGTAATGGATATGATTGACTTCAGTGGATTTCCTTATCCGGCCATGCCCGTAGAAGCCCGTCTAGCAACAATTATTGCAAAGTATGCAGTTTTCGGCATGATTCCAATGGTAATCCCTCTTCTGTTCCCTGATGTTCCAATACCGACAGAACGAATTCCTGCTCATCATGGAACTGATTTACAATACATAAAAAAATTAGCAGATGATGCCGGCTACATATTCTATATTGAACCAGGGCCTGTTCTGGGAACTAATATTGCCTATTTTGGTCCGGAAATTAAATTTGGGATACCACAACCTGCATTAAACATTGATATGGATGCACATACCAATGTTGAATCTATTAACTTTAGTTTTGATTCAACAAAAGGTGTACTTCCTGTGGTATATATCCAGAATCAGTCAACGCGTGCGCCTATTCCCATCCCAATTCCCAATATTAATCCATTACAACCACCGCTTGGATTATTATCAACACCAATTAGCAATTTAAAGATGCTTAAGAATACTGCTAAATTAAATCCGATGCAAGCCATATCAAGAGGTTTGGCTGAAGCCAGCAAATCTCAGGATGCAGTTTCTGCCAAAGGAAGTTTGGATGTACTGCGTTATGGACGCTTGCTTAAAGCCAGACAACTTGTTGGTGTACGTGGAGCCGGAAAGTTGTATAATGGACTTTATTTTGTAAAAAGTGTTACTACAGATATAAAAAAAGGAGAAATCAAACAATCTTTTAATCTCACGCGCAACGGTTTAATTTCAATAACACCAAAAGTACCATCATGAGTGATAACGGACATTATTATGGCAAGTATCGGGGTGTTGTTTTGAACAATGTAGATCCCATGCAGATGGGAAGGCTTATGGTTCAGGTTCCGGATGTAACCGGATTAACTCCTGGCTCTTGGGCGATGCCTTGCGTCCCAATTGCCGGAATTCAAAATGGAATGTTTGCTTTACCAATCATTGGTTCCGGTGTTTGGATTGAATTTGAACAAGGCGACCCGGACCACCCAATTTGGACAGGTTGCTTTTGGGGGTCTGCTGCTGAAATACCAGCTCTCGCACTTACTGTTCCGCCTGCAGTGTCAGGAATTACGTTTCAAACACCGCTACAAAATGGAATTACAATAAACGATGTACCTGGTCCTACAGGTGGAATAATGCTTAAAAGCGCAACGGGCGCAACCGTTACTGTAAATGATACGGGGATTTATATCCAAAATGGCAAGGGTGCCAGTATTGTAATGACGGGGCCAACCGTTACAGTCAATAATGGAGCTTTGGTTATAACTTAAAACACATTATGCCCGGATTTTTACTTCATTTAGGTGCAACCGTGCAGTGTGCACATGCCGGACAGGCTCAGCCTACGGTAACCAATCCAAGGGTTTTGGTGAACGGCCAGCCTATTGTAATGCAACCTACGCCATACGTAGTTGCAGGTTGTCCGTTTAATGTTTCTGGAGCGCCAAGTCCATGTGTTACAGCAAGCTGGGTTACCGGAGCAACACGCATACTTTCCAACGGTTTGCCTGTTTTACTGCTCGACAGCCAGGCCATTTGCGCACCCAACGGAACTCCGCTTTTAATCTTATCAACACAAACCCGGGTAACCGGAATGTAAGTTATTATGAACGTAAAATTTCCCTTGCAATTCGATAACAGAGGCCGGACAACAGAAACCAGCTATGACGATCATATCCGCGATATGATTGAACAAATTCTATTCACTTCACCGGGAGAAAGGGTAAACCGACCCGATTTCGGAAGTGGTTTGCTTCAACTTGTTTTCCAGCCAAACAGCATTGAACTGGCCACAACTGCGCAATTTCTTGCACAAAGTTCTTTACAGCAATGGCTTGGCGAACTGATTGATGTAAACGCGGTGGAAGTGGAAAGTTATGATTCTACATTGCAGGTAACAGTTAGATATACCATTCGACGCAACCAGCAAAGTCAGGTAGCACAATTTGTCAGAGAAGTATAATGGATACACAATTTGTTTGTAAAAATGAAAATCGTCGTGAAGCCGTCAGGAATAATCCTGTATGGAATGGAATAGATTTTCTGGAAGTCACTTCTGATGATCAGAAAACCCTGACCGTAACGTTTATTCATAATCTGCCGGGACAAACCAACCCCGTACCTTCGGGTGAGCCCGATTTAGCGCCTGAAAATATTGTAATTGAAGGTGGTGTTCGTATCCGGAACATTAAAGTGGAATCGGTTTCAGCAAACAACAATGAACTGACTGTAACGGTCGATAAAACCGGTGACTTTTCCTGGTACACGTTACGGATTATTAGTTCAGATATTAATCTGAATCCTCCAACCGGTTACGATCCGCAGCTTTCGCATGTTGAATTTTCATTTAAAGCGGCATGCCCCAACGAATTTGATTGCAAGGCGGATGAGATTCTGGCGCTCGAAAAACTTATCGAACCTAAAATAGATTACCTGGCAAAAGATTACGCCAGCTTTCGGCGTATAATTCTCGACAGGCTAAGCCTGATAATGCCGGAATGGAAGGAACGAAATCCTGCCGATCAGCAGATTATGCTGGTGGAATTGCTTGCATATCTCGGCGATCATTTGAGTTATTACCAGGATGCTACAGCAACGGAAGCGTATCTTGGTACAGCACGAAAACGGATATCGGTCAGACGACATGCGCGTTTGCTCGATTACAACATGCACGACGGCTGCAATGCAAGAACCTGGGTACATTTTGAAGTAGAATCTGGTGGTGGTTCCGATGGTGCAACCGTTCCGGCAGGCACAAAATTGTTAACTGGTGGCCACGGAGGCGAAACTTCGGTAAGTTCCGTCAGTCTATCAAAAGTACTGAATGAACAACATCCTCAAGTTTTCGAAACTAAACACGATGTTGAATTGCTGAGCGAACACAACAAAATCAACTTTTATACTTGGAGCGATTCTGAATGTTGTCTGCCCAAAGGAGCAACACGGGCAACTTTGCTCAATAATCCGGCATTATCATTAAAACCTTATGATGTTCTGGTTTTTGAAGAAATATTTAGTCCGACAACCGGATTGGCCGCCGATGTAAACAAAAAAAACCGGCATGCAGTGCGGTTAAAAAACGTAACCGAAAGCGATGATCTGCTAACAAGCACGCCAGTCCTTGAAATTGAATGGTTCGAAGAGGATGCCCTCACTTTCCCGCTTTGCCTCACATCGCTGGTGAGTTTTGACGACGGGACCACCGAACTGGTTGAAACTTCAGTGGCATTAGGAAACATTGTGCTGGCAGACCACGGCTTCAAATTTGAAAGCCAGGAACTGATTCCTGATTCTGCTTCGCTTAGCGGGAAATATACACCATGGCTTAAACATGCGAATATTACAGTTACCCAAAACTATATTCATTCAACCGACAAATTGATTCCTGCAAGTAAAATGTTACGGCAGGATCCACAAAAGTCTCTTCCCAAAATTTCATTAACAGAAAATGGTGAGTTGTGGAATGCAAGTCGCGATTTGCTTGCCAGCGATCGCTTTTCAACCGGGTTTGTTGCCGAAATTGAACAGGATGGAATTACTTATCTGCGTTTCGGCGACGATATTATGGGCAAACAACCTGACGGCGGATTTCAGCCATCTGCTACATATAGAATTGGCAACGGAAAAAAAGGTAATGTCGGACGCGATTCGATAACCCAGGTTGTTTGGGATTCCGATGGAATTACAAGTGTACGCAACCCCTTACCTGCCATCGGTGGAACGAATGCCGAATCCATAACACAGGCAAAAGAATTTGCTCCGATGGCATTTCGTACCCAGGAACGGGCGGTAACCGAAACTGATTATGCCGAAAAAACCGAACTGCATCCCGAAGTTCAAAAAGCTGCAGCACGGTTTCACTGGACAGGAAGCTGGTATACCGTTTTTGTAACCGTTGACAGAAAAAGTGGATTCGACATTAACGACCAGTTTAAAAATGATATTTTGCTTCATCTTGAAAAGTATCGAATGGCCGGATACGATCTCGAAATCAGGCAACCTAAGTTTGTTCCACTCGACATCGAACTGAATGTTTGCGTAAAACCCGGTTATTTCAGAACCAATGTGGAAGAGCGTTTACTCGAAGTTTTTAGCTGTTATGACCTTCCTGACGGAACCCGGGGATTTTTTCATCCCGATAATTTCACATTTGGCCAGGCGGTTTATCTCAGCGCGATTTATAAACTGGCAATGAGTGTTTCAGGGGTTGAATCGGTGGAAGCAACTATTTTTCAACGTTGGGGAAAAAAGGTACGAACTGAAAAGGACGACGGTTTTCTTGAGCCGGAAGAACTTGAAATCATCAGGCTCGACAATGATCCAAATTTCCAGGAAAACGGCAAAATCGAATTCAATATGTTAGGAGGATTATGAGCACCAACAATCAAAATCCGGGTACAGGCAACTGCTGTAAAGGCATAAGTTACCTGACACCTGCTTCGGAAGAAAATATTCCCGGCTTGCCGACACTGATTTACCGGGTTGGCACACATGGAAAATTTAAAAGTTCCATGCTGACTGGAATTGCTTCAAAGCCGGTGCTGGACGATTTAAAAACGCGCGAAGACGATGATGCTTCCATTGCGTTGCTGGATGGCTGGGCAACCGTACTCGACATCCTTACTTTCTACCAGGAAAGAATTATTAACGAAGGTTTTCTTCGCACTGCTACGGAGAGGCGTTCAGTGCTCGAACTGGCGCGGCATATCAGCTATAAGTTAAATCCCGGAGTAGCTGCAAGTACCTTTATGGCGTTTACCATTGACGAAGCCATTGGAGCACCAACGGAAGCCACCATTCCAAACGGAACAAAAATTCAAAGTATTCCGGGCCAGGATGAATTGCCACAGGTTTTTGAAACCAACGAGGAAATTCTGGCAAAAAAAGAATACAATGCAATCCGGCCAAGGCTTACCCAACCGCAAATTATTTCAACATCGATGGATAGTGTTGTTGTTGTCGGAACCAATCTCAGCATAAAAAAGGGGGATGTGATGATTTTGCAAGGGGCCCCGAAAAAACAAAAGGACCAAAAGAAAGCCAGAAAAGTAATTGATTTGAAAATAGATCAAGTGAATAAAACAACACAAATCGTTTTCGGTACGCCTAAATTGTCTCCTGATACATACAAAAGACGGGATGATTTATCCGAAGGTAAAGTCGACGATCTTGCCCCCTATAAAAAGCTGAATGATGCGGCGATTGACATCATTTTATCGAAAACCTGGAAGGAAGAGGTACTGGCTTCAATGTTCAGGATAAAAAACTGGAGTACTGATGATTTGGTTGACGGTATTAAAGAAAAATCTACAAATCAGAGTATTGATTCAACCGACGAAGTTCATGTATTCAGGCAAACGGCTTCTGTTTTTGGATTCAATGCACAAAAACAAATTACTTGCAATTTAAAAAGTAAAGAAATTAACCCTCCTGCAAAATGGACTGAATGGAAAATTACTAATGAGAAAGATGGAATATTATACCTTGAAAATGCCAATGAAAAAATCTTGCCGAACAGTTATATTGTTGTTAAAGGTCAGGATACAAATATTGATAAAGCAGATATTTATAAAGTAACCGAAGTTAATATGGGTTCGCGAACTGAATACGGCATAAGTTCAAAAACCACAAAATTGTCTTTATTACCAGAATATAAATGGGATCCGGATAAAGATGATCTTTCAGTTATTCGAGATTTAATCGTGTATACTCAAAGTGAAAAATTAGATTTGGCTGAAGTTGGCATCGATGAAATTATTGAAGGAAATACATTGGTTTTAAATGGCCCTTTTCCTGAGCTTTACAAAGGACAGAAAATGATGCTAACCGGTGAACTTTCAGAATTGAACGGAATTTCTGCCAGCGAAATGCGCATCATCGATGAGGTAATTTTGGAAGCGGGTTTTTCAGTTGTCACTTTTAAAGATGCACTGGATAATTCGTATATCCGAAATACTGTAACAATAAATGCCAATGTTGCCGGAGCAACGCATGGTGAAACCAGAAAAGAATTATTGGGCAGTGGTGACGGCTCTAAAACTTTTAAGGAGTTTGTACTCAAACAAAAACCACTGACTTATATTTCAGCATCCACAACAGATGGAAGGGTTACAACGCTACAAATCAGGGTAAACGATATTGTATGGAAGGAAGTGCCGACACTTTACGGTACATCGCCCGACGATAAAGTTTATGTAACAAGAATTGACAATGAAGGCAATGTTACCGTTCAGTTTGGCGATGGGATTACAGGTTCGAGGCTACCAACCGGAGTTCAGAATGTAAAAGCCACATACCGGGTTGGTACCGGTTTGGATGGATTACTGGGCGAAGGGCAATTATCGCAGATGATTACCCCACAATTGGGTGTAAAAGGAGTTTCAAACCCGCTTGCCCCCACCGGTGGCGATGATCCTGAAAAAATTGAAAACGCAAGGCAGAATGCACCGCAGACCGTGTTGACATTAGACCGGATTGTTTCGCTCCGGGATTACGAAGATTTCACTTTGAATTTTGCCGGAATCGGGAAAGCACGCGCCGATTTGATGTGGGATGGCGAGCAGCGTGTGGTTTATGTTACTATCGCTTCTGCCGATGGCGATGTGGTTGATGAAAGTTCCGATTTGTTTGTCAATCTTACCGAAGCCATCGATAAGGCACGATATACAAGCCACAAAGTAATTGTTAGCTCTTTCGAACCTTTGTTTTTCGATGTAAAAGCCAAAATCCTTATCAATCCGGATTACCTTGTTGAAAAAGTTATTGATGCGGCAAAAGATATTCTTGCGGAAGAATTTTCATGCGAAAAAAGAAGTTTCGGACAAACAGTCACCCCTTCAGAGGTTATGTCGGTTTTACAGGGCGTGGACGGCGTAATTGCAGTCGATTTGGATGAACTTAACGGATTGGATCCTTTTGCATCGGAGCATTTCCGCCTTCCTTCAAAATTTGCAAGATGGGAAAATGGCGAGGTTTTACCAGCCCAGTTACTGACTATCAACCCGGAAGGAATTGAATTAAATGAAATGACGAAATGAGCCTGACGGAAAAAAAGATTTATGAATTGATACCCGCGATTTACCGAATCTGGGACCATGAACAGGGTGAGCCACTAAAAGCCCTCATCGAAATAATTGCACGGGAAGCCGGCATTGTGGAAGAGGACATTTCGCGCCTTTACAACAACTGGTTTATTGAAACCAGCGATGAATGGGTGATTCCCTACATTGGTGATTTACTTCGGATAAGAGGCCTTCATGAAATAAAGACTGTCCCCGATTTCAGCCTTCGTGCTTATGTGGCCAATACATTACGTTACCGACGCAGAAAAGGTACAGCGCCGGTTTTGGAACAACTTGCCCTCGACACAACCGGATGGCGGGCTCGCGTTGTGGAATTCTTTCAACTACTGGGAACAACACAAAACCTCAACCATCTCCGGCCGCAAAATATTGTCCCTCCCGATTTACGCGAAATAGATAAGCTTGAATTGCTCAACACAGCTTTTGATACCATTTCGCATACGGTCGATGTTCGGCATATTAACGGAATAAATGGCTGGTACAACATCATGAATATCGGGCTTTTCATCTGGAGATTGCAAAGCTATAAAATGATAAAATCCACAGCAACCAGAATAGCTCCAAGTCCGAGAAGATTTACTTTCAGTCCGTTGGGAAACGATATTCAGTTGTTTAATCCTCCGCAAACCGAAACAGAAATTACACATCTTGCTGGAGAACAAAATGTTCCCGGGTTTTTACGCCGGCTACCTTTATTTACTGAATTGGAGAATATGCGCCTTGGTCTTGCAAATAATCAATCATCCGAAGATTTAATCAATGAGGCAGTTTGGTTCGGTCAGAATCCGGTGTTTCAGGTCATTTTAAATGATACAGTAATTCCTCAGGCCGAAATTCTAATCTGTAATCTTTCTGAATGGACCATTCCATCCAATCAGAAAGCATATATAAATGAAAATGGCGATACCATTAATTTAACCATCAGCGCTGCAGTTGATCCGGTACTTGGGAGAATTACATTTCCAACCGGTGTTACCATCGACAAAGTTCAGGTGGTATATAATTATGGTTTTAGCGGCGATGTTGGCGGAGGTCATTACGACAGGCAGGATTCGCTGGAAGAATGGTATCAACACGAAAACAGGCCGGCAGTCTGGCAATTGGGCGTAACAAAAGACAATGAGATTCTTTCCACGGCACAACAACCTGAATTGCTGGTGGAAACACTTCAGGAAGCCATCGATGCGTGGAATATGCATATCAACGAAAATCCGGGAACTTTTGGGATAATATCAATTCTGGATAACGATACTTACAAGGAAAACCTTACAGGTTCTTCGAAAGTGGTTTTGCCGGTTGGAAGTCGGCTGGCGATTGTAGCCGCCGACTGGCCACAGGAAGATGTTCCTGATTTGCCAGGGGTGAAGGAACGGAGTACAGGACAAATAATTCCTGCTGAGCTTCGGCCATATATACAGGGAAATATAACCATCCATGGAACAGCAGGTGATGATGAACCAAATCCCGGCGATTTAATTCTGGATGGATTGCTTATTGACGGCAAGATTATCGTGCAATCAGGAAACCTGAATAGTTTAAGAGTTTCCAATTCAACGCTTGTTCCCTCAAAAGGTGGAATTAATGTAAATGTCAAAAACGACCAGTTAAAACTGATTTTCGATTTCAGCATTACCGGAAACATTGCATTGAATGTACCGATTACTGAATTGCAGGTAAAAAACAGCATTGTTGACGGGCAAGGCGCCGCTGCTATTAATGCTTCATTAAGCAAAGTAATAATTCAAAGCAGCACCATTCTTGGTGAAACCGAATTTAATATGCTTGAAGCCGAAAACAGTATATTTACCCGTCATGTTCAAACCGCACGTACACAGGCAGGTTGTGTCCGGTTTTGCTTTGTGCCAATGGGATCAAAAACACCACGAAGATATCGTTGTCAGCCGGTTTTGGCTTTACAGAAAAAAGCGGATGAACTGGGGCTTGAAACAGTCGATAAGCTTTCAACAGAAGAAAAAGCTTTAATTATTTCAGTTCTTAAACCTGCTTTTACCTCGTTGATTTACGGACATCATGCCTATTGCCAGTTAAGCCATGCTTGTCCGGCAGAAATTAAAAAAGGAGCAGAAGACGCTTCCGAAATGGGTGTTTTTAGTCATCTGAAACAACCACAGCGGGAAACCAACCTAAAAGTAGCTTTAGGCGAATATTTGAATCTGGGGCTTGAAGCCGGGTTAATATTTGTAACCTAATGCCTCCGCTAATCCCGCCAAAGTGGGGAACAAGAGAAAAAACATGATTTGATTTCATTAACTATTCCGTCTCTAATTAACAACAAAAGATATTTACCATGAAAGGTGATTTTTCACGCATACGATATGCCCCGGAAAAACATTACACCCGAGTTTTGAAACAACAGGGCCGTGTTGATTTGGACAGTGACTGGAACGAACAGTCGTTAATTTTTGATCGTCTTGACCGCAAAAAAGCAATCGACATTATCGGTCGGTGCGGAGTACCCAAAAAAGGCGGCGGTTTTAAAATTCTTGCAAACACGTTTTTAAATGACGTTGTTTTTCCAACAGCCGCAAACGGTTGGGCGGTCGGAAATGATGGCAATATCATTTTCACAGATGATGGTGGAAATACCTGGAA
>JBEPWX010000025.1:0-15453 GCA_041642235.1 Mariniphaga sp. | reverse complement strand
GATAGTCAATATACCTGCAGGCATTTTGTAAAATATGTAAAAATACAGCAATTGTAATTACATTTGACTGTACAGCGCAAACAATCTAACAGGCAGAGTTTCTGTTTTTTTGAACTATTTGCAGAGATTTAAAAAAAGAAGATTTTCAACCTGGTGCAATTTTTTATAGTTCTTGACATCTTACTGATCCAACAGGTACAATCACCCATTACCCGGAATTCTCAAACTCATTTCAGACACTGTAATGATTTCAGCCTGTTCTTCCAAAAGGAGGCAAGCCAGTTACAGTAAAGGCTGCACACGGCAGCCTTAGTTTCATTTTTCTATGTTAAAATATTCTTTTGACTATTCGCCTTTGGCTAATGTGCGCTGGCGCAATTCACGGTCAAGCATAAACAATCCGTTTCCCTTGCCTTCACCTTCAATCAGTTTGAGGCTGTCGAGAATTTCAGTAACACTTGCCTCCTCTTCCACCTGTTCATCGACAAACCACTGAAGGAAACTTTGAGTGGCATGGTCGCGTTCTTCGGAAGCAATATCCACGATATCATTTATTAAGGTAGTGACATGCTGTTCATGTTCCAGCGTTTTCTCTACCACATCCAGGATGTTTTCAAATTCAACAGGCATTTGCTCAATCGCCTTTAATTCCACTTTTCCATTTCTTTCAACAACGAACTTAAAAATTTTATCAGCGTGGGTTAATTCTTCCTGGTATTGTATATACATCCAGTTGGCAAAACCAGGCAGGCCTTTGTCTTCAAACCAGGCCGACATCGACAAATACATGAGTGCTGAATATTGCTCAGCATTAATCTGGTCGTTCAGTGCTTTAAGTACTCTTTCTTTTAACATACTACGTAGGTTTTAATTTTATATATTTACTAAAAAACTGAACACATATTGAAAAGAAAGGTTCAACAAAATGAACCTTTCTAAAAAACCTCAATAAATACTATGAATTTACTTCATCAAGATTGAGGTTTCTATATTTACCATAATTTCATGCAGATGCTGCATTTTTTTCATTGGGAGGCATTATTCATAAGAATTTGTTATGGGTGATGCGCATTGCTCCAGGTTTTTGATATATTTTTAGCTTGTCAAACTTATAGAATGTAATTACCTATTCGTATTTACACTTATTTGGGATGTCTAACAGCAGTCCCCAAAGAGCCCCTCCAGCTGAACTGTTTCTGATTCTGTAAAATTGATACTCGGTAGATCTATTATATATCAGTTATTCCTTTTTCATTCAAAAATTTGTGCTTCCTACTTTATATATGTTGCACAACATGTTTTAGAATAAGGTTTTTAACAAATAGTTTACAAATAGTTTTGAACAACCAATTATGTTATTCGAAAGTTTTTATGGGATATAGATTTTATATATTTGCGGCCTGAAGAAAAACCCGATTAAATACCGGAAATTAATGATACGAGGATGTTTGGATGAACTAAGGATTTTAAATAATTTCCCCTTAAGAGTTAATTTTAAAAAGGATGCATATTTATTGCTCATGCAAGTTCTATCGGGCCACGGAATACAGATTTGAATTAAATGATACATATAATTATTGTCCAAAACAGTAAGCAATATTTATTGAGATGAAATAAGCCATGGAATCAAATTGGTTGTTTGAAGTATTCTTCCATGATTGATTCCACTTACTCCGATGAAGTTAATTAATAGTATAAAATGAAGAATATTAAATTTATCAGCGCAGGCGAGGCAGTTAAAGTTATCAAGTCGAACGACAGGGTCCACCTTCATAGTGTGGCCGTAACCCCTCATCCGTTAATCAATGCCATGTGCGAACGTGGCCGGAATAAAGAATTTCGAAATGTACGCATTCAGCACATTCATACTGAAGGACCGGCCCCCTATGCAGATCCTGAATTTGAAGGTATCTTTCAGCTGGAGTCGTTTTTTGTTGGCCATAATGTAAGGAAACAAACTCAGGCCGGTTATGCCGATTATATACCTGTATTTCTGCAGGAAACGCAGCGTCTTATACGTGAAGGTTATCTAAAGGTAAATGTGGCAATGATTCAGGTATCAGTTCCCGACAAATTTGGATACACATCACTGGGAACCTCTGTGGATGCTACATTGGCAGCCGTTGAAAAAGCTGACACTGTAATTGCCATTGTCAATCCTAATGTTCCAAGGGCTTTTGGTGATGCCATGATCCACACCAACGAAATAGATCTGTTTGTAGAAGACGGTAGTGAACTGATTGCTGCAGAGCCGGGGCCAATTAGTGAAAACGATCGCAAAATCGGAAAATATGTAGCCGAACTGGTGGAAGACGGAGCAACCCTTCAGATGGGTATCGGGGCTATACCCAATGCTGTACTGACAATGCTTGGCAACCACAAAGATTTAGGCGTACATTCAGAAATGTTTGCCGATGGTATTTTGCCGCTGGTTGATAAAGGAGTTGTAAACGGTAAAAATAAAAAAACAGACAAAGGCAAACTGGTAGCCACTTTTTTAATGGGTTCCAAAAAGCTGTATGAATTCATACACGACAATCCGGGTGTGGCCATGCAGGATGTAAGCTATACCAACCGGGTAAATGTAATAGCCAAAAACCCAAAAGTAACTGCCATTAACTCTGCCCTCCAGATTGACATTACCGGCCAGGTATGTGCCGACTCCATCGGAACCAAATTTTATTCGGGTGTAGGCGGTCAGATTGACTTTCTGCGAGGCGCTTCACTTAGCCGCGGTGGCAAACCAATTATTGCCATGCCATCCATTACAAACAAAGGTGTCAGCAAAATTGCACCAATACTGACACCTGGTGCCGGAGTAGTGAGTACCCGCGCAAACATACACTGGCTTGTGACCGAATATGGTGCAGTAAATCTTTATGGAAGATCGTTGCAGGACAGAGCAAAACTTATAATCTCCATTGCGCACCCAGACCACCAGGAAGAATTAAATAAAGCAGCCTTTGAGCGTTTTGGACCACACTTCCATTTCGTTTGGGATGATAATAACGATTAATACATTTTATTATGAAGATTTCACATATCGAACATATTGGCATTGCAGTAAACAGCCTTGATGAAGCCATTCCATTTTATGAAAACATGCTGGGACTTAAATGTTATGCCATTGAGGAGGTAAAAGATCAGAAAGTAAAAACTGCCTTTTTCATGGTAGGGCAAACAAAAATTGAGTTGCTGGAATCGACCGATCCGGAAGGGCCAATAGGAAAATTCATTGAAAAGAAAGGCCCCGGAATCCACCACCTGGCGTATGCCGTTGATAATGTTGACCAGTCGCTTTCAGAACTTGAAGAAAAAGGAGTCCGGGTAATTGACCAAAAAGGTAGAAAAGGGGCCGAAGGCTTGAATATAGGTTTCCTGCACCCGAAATCAACGCTGGGTGTTTTAACCGAACTTTGTGGCGAAGAGTAGCCAAACAAAATAAATCAATTAGAATAATGAGTACCCGAGACAAAGTAAAAAAACTGATTGAACTTCGGGCCGAAGCCAAATTGGGCGGAGGAATCGACCGTATTGAAGCTCAACACCGTAAAGGAAAATTTACCGCCCGTGAACGCATCGAGTTACTGCTCGATGAAGGTAGTTTTGAAGAGTTCGATATGTTCGTGACGCACCGCTGCACCAATTTTGGTATGGAAAAGAAAAAATTCCTTGGTGATGGTGTAGTAACTGGTCATGGCACCATCGACGGACGTGTGGTATATGTGTTCTCGCAAGACTTCACTATTTTTGGTGGATCATTGTCAGAAACCTTTGCACAAAAAATCTGCAAGGTAATGGATATGGCCATGAAAGCCGGAGCTCCGGTTATTGGCATTAACGATTCAGGAGGCGCCCGTATCCAGGAAGGGGTAACCTCACTGGCAGGGTATGCCGAAATTTTTGAACGCAACATCCTGGCATCGGGAGTAATCCCACAAATCTCAGCCATCTTTGGACCCTGCGCCGGTGGCGCGGTCTATTCCCCTGCCCTCACCGACTTCATTATGATGACCGAGCAAAATTCCTACATGTTTGTTACCGGTCCTAAAGTAGTAAAAACAGTGACTGGTGAAGACATTTCTACCGAAGACCTGGGGGGCGGAAAAATTCATGCTTCCAAATCAGGAGTAGCTCATTTTTTGGCAGAAGATGAAAAAGAAGGTCTAATGCTTATCCGTAAACTGATCAGTTTTATTCCTCAGAACAATCTGGAAGATCCAATAATGACTGAAAGCACAGACCCTATAGAACGCATGGAAGATGCATTAAATGAGATCATTCCTGAAAATCCTAACCATCCTTACGATGTTACCGATGTAATTAATTCAATTGTAGATTACGGTGAATTTCTGGAAATTCACCGTAACTATGCCAAGAATATGGTTGTTGGGTTTGCTAAATTCGACGGACAGCCGGTAGGTATAGTAGCCAATCAGCCCAACTACCTTGCAGGTGTACTCGACATTGAAGCTTCACGAAAAGCGGCACGTTTTGTAAGGTTCTGCGACAGCTTTAACATCCCAATAATCACGCTTGTTGACGTTCCCGGATTTTTACCCGGCAGCAGACAGGAATACGGTGGTATTATTATCCATGGAGCAAAACTGTTATTTGCATACGGAGAAGCAACCGTACCAAAAATCACAGTAACCCTAAGGAAATCGTATGGCGGTGCACACGATGTTATGTCGTGCAAACAACTGAGAGGCGATTTGAACTATGCATGGCCAACAGCCGAAATTGCAGTGATGGGAGCCTCAGGGGCCGTAGAGGTATTGCACGGCAGAAAACTTGCTGAAATAAAAGACCCGGAAGAACGGGCTAAATTTATTGCTGACCACGAAGAGGAATACAGTGAAAAATTTGCCAATCCATTCCAGGCAGCTGCATTGGGCTATATCGATGACATTATTGAACCAAGAAATACCAGGTTTCGAATTATTCGCGGATTACAAAGCCTTGCCACCAAGAAACTGGTGAATCCACCTAAAAAACACGGAAATATTCCCCTTTAAAGAAAATGATATGAACCTTTTTTTTATAATGATGAATATTGACCTTGATTTTGGAATAACAGTGGCCCTGGTGGGTTTCGGAATAGTATTGTTTTCTTTAACATTACTTTTCATTCTTTTCTCAAGAATTCCGAAGCTCATTAACATGAAATTTAAAAAGAAAAAGGGGGCAGAAAGCACGGATAAAAAATCCGGTGAAAAAGAAGAAGCCATTGAAGGAAACGTGACGGCTGCCATCAGCCTTGCATTGCACCGTTATTTTACAGAACTGCATGATGAAGAAAGCAATATTGTAACCATTAAAAAGGTCAGGAAAGCTTACTCTCCCTGGAGTTCAAAGATCTATAGCGTTACCCATAACTGGCCTAAACAATAATAAAACCGATCCAGGTTAATATCAAAAATATACAGCAAAAAAAATGAAAAGATATAAATTTACCATCAGTGGTAATGATTACGATGTGCACATTCGTGACATTGAAGATAATCTTGCCGAGGTAGACGTAAACGGCACCCTGTATGAAGTAACCATCCAGGGTGAGATAAAAACAACTAAAACACCACGACTGGTACGTAAGCCAGTAGAAAAACTTCCAGGTGAGGGGCAAATAAAAAAAACGTCCTCAACAGGAAAGCACCCGGTTACTGCTCCCCTGCCCGGAACCATTCTAAAGCTGAATGTATCGGTAGGTGATGTAGTAACAGAAGGGCAGAATATTCTGGTTATGGAGGCAATGAAGATGGAAAACCAGGTTCAGACCCCCCGGGGAGGCGAAGTTATTGCAATAAAAGTCAATGTGGGCGATACCGTTCAGCAGGATGATGTGCTCATTGAAGTTGGTTAACCCGATAGATTAATTCTTTCACGATGAAAAAAATAATTCAATTACTTTTCCTCTTTGCGGCAATTGTTACAGGTATTTCAGCATCTGCACAGGGGAAAGCTATTTCACAACAAATAACCAACGGGAAATGGATAAACCGCAGTGAAGGTTATGTACCCATACCCACCTACAACCCACAGGATGCTGCTCCCGGTGAAGAACAGGAAACAGTAAAGCGGTTTAAAACTTTCGGATTTACAGACAACAATACCTTTACACTTGATTCCGCCAAACAACGGTATACCGGTAAATATCGAATTTCTGGTGATGAAATCGTGCTGGAATTTAATCCGGTTGTAGTTACCCACCTGAGGAGCAACATGGATCCGAATACGTCGTCAACCGATTACCGGACTGTGCAGGAAACTGTTAAGCTGCCCGATCGGACACTTTATTTGACAGAAGACGGTAGGCTACGGGGCGATGGTTTTGTTTATGAAAACTACAGTGGGGCCGTTTCGGGATTGTTTAACTTCTACGAATTCTCTGGCTTTGCCAACGTAACCTGGAAGCACCTGATGATGATGCTGGTTGGTTTAATTTTCATCTTCCTGGCCATCAGGTATGAGTTTGAACCTTTGTTGCTAATACCCATTGGGTTCGGAATTTTAATCGGAAACATTCCCATGTTTCAGGCGGTTGACTTCAACCTCAGACTGGGAATCTACGAACCTGGTTCCGTAATGAATATCCTTTACCAGGGAGTACTGCAGGGTTGGTACCCACCGCTCATCTTTTTGGGACTGGGAGCAATGACCGATTTCTCTTCGCTCATTTCCAATCCGAAACTGATGCTACTGGGTGCTGCAGCACAGATTGGTATTTTCCTTACCTTTTTGGGAGCCATCTGGCTTGGTTTTGCCCCACCTGAAGCAGGTGCAATCGGGATTATTGGCGGCGCCGACGGGCCTACTGCCATTTTTATTTCATCCAAGCTGGCAAACGGTATGAACGTAATGGCCAACGGACAGGTTGTACAAAACCTAATTGGCCCCATAGCCATTGCAGCTTATTCCTATATGGCCCTTGTTCCTGTGATTCAGCCTCCGGTGATTAAACTGCTTACTTCGAAAAAAGAAAGGAGGATAAAAATGAAACCTCCCCGTGCGGTTTCCAGGCTTGAAAAGATATTATTTCCCATCATAGGCTTAATATTAACTGCCTACATTGCACCTTCAGCATTACCATTGCTGGGAATGTTGTTCTTTGGTAACCTGCTGAAAGAATCGGGTGTAACCAAACGTCTTGCAAATACAGCAAGCAATGCCTTAATCGACACCATCACCATTTTGCTTGGGATCACGGTTGGAGCATCAACACAGGCTGATGTGTTTCTTACTCCTTCATCGATAAAGATTTTCGCATTGGGAGCGGCATCCTTTATTATTGCCACTGCCGGTGGTGTAGCAGGTGCGAAGCTAATGAACATGTTCATGAAGAAAGGCAACAAAATCAACCCGATGATTGGTGCCTGCGGTGTTTCGGCAGTACCCGACAGCGCGCGCGTAGTACAGCATATGGGATTAAAAGAAGATCCTAGCAACCATCTGCTCATGCATGCCATGGCGCCAAACGTTTCAGGTGTAATCGGTTCAGCAGTTGCTGCAGGTATCCTGCTCAGCTTCCTGATGTAAAATAAGCAAACAATCAAAAGTAAAATGATGTCTTTATCGTTAATGAAGACATCATTTTTTTTAACTATACTTCCGACATGTTCCAGAGTTACACCAGAGCAAGTGGGTACGACATACACCCATGCACTTTTCTGGACGGGCAACAGATTCTTCCTGTGGCAAGAATAAGTTATACACAAAGTTAATTTGGAATTTATAGTGGCTTAACTTCTGCATCCGCCTTTCATTGAAAACAGCTCCCTGAGTTATAACTGAGTTCTGGCGAATGGCACAATGTTTTGTTCAGCAAATTCGTTGTTCAGGTACTTATAGTAACCGGTAATGGCGATCATGGCAGCATTATCCATGGTATATTCAAACTTAGGTATAAATAAGTTCCAGTGGCGTTTTTTGGCATTTTCCCTGAGCGCGTTTCTTAAACCTGAATTTGCAGAAACACCTCCGGCAACCGCAATTTCGTTTATACCGGTTTGGGTTGAAGCTTGTTTAAGTTTGTTAAGCAGAATATCTATAATGGTATGTTGCAGGGATGCGCAAAGATCATGAATATTTTCCTCTATAAAGTTTTTATTCTCTTTCAAATTATCGCGAAGAAAATATAGAAAGCTGGTTTTTAACCCGCTAAAGCTGTAGTCTAACCCAGGAATACGTGGTTTAGCAAAAACAAATTTCTGAGGGTTTCCCTGTGTTGCCAGGCGGTCGATATGAGGTCCACCAGGATAAGGCAATCCCATAACCTTTGCACATTTATCAAAAGCTTCTCCGGCAGCATCATCGATAGTCTGACCTATCACTTTCATATGGAGGTAATCATGCACCAGTATTATCTGTGAATTTCCACCGGATACCAGCAGGCAAAGGAAAGGGAACTTTGGTGTTGTGAATTCCCCTTCCTTCTCTTTTATAAACAGTGCCAGCACATGTCCCTGTAAATGGTTCACCTCAATGAGTGGGATACCTGAAGCAAGTGCAAAGGCCTTTGCAAATGAAGTTCCCACCAACAGGGAGCCCAGTAAGCCAGGCCCGCGGGTAAAAGCAACAGCTGAAATTTCGGATTTACAAATTCCTGCCCGGGCAATTGCACGATCAACTACCGGTATAATATTTTGCTGATGTGCACGGGAGGCAAGCTCTGGCACAACACCCCCAAATTCTTCATGTATTTTTTGACTAGCTACTACATTTGAAAGGATCGTACCATCCTTAATCACAGCGGCGGATGTATCATCACACGAGGATTCAATTCCCAATACGATTATATTTTCCTTTTTATTTATTCGTTTATTGAGGTTTTCCATCATTTCGGTACTATTCTTGTTTAAAACCAATATCCGGAACTAATTTAATTTTATTAAGTATCACCGGTTAATAAAAACCTGTGCCAAATAAAATTATATCTCCGAAAAAGACTATGTTCGCAATAATTTATAAAAACGCAAAATTATCAAAAAAGGCTGGAAAATAGCAATTCTGTTTGTTGTTATCATTCTGTCGGTTGCAGGTGGTATCTGGTGTGCTTTGCAAAGCAGCAAAGTTCAGACCTACCTTACACAGAAGCTGGCCATTCATTTTTCCGAAAAAATTGGTTCAACAATTAAAATTGGAAAAGTAGATATAGCCTTTTTTAAAAAAATAATCTTAGAAGATGTTTTGATTGAAGACCAACAGTCGGATACGTTATTATTTGTGCATTCTGTTACAGCTAAAATTGATACATTAAAAATTCGCAAACGCCGGCTATCGTTATCCAACCTGAAACTTGATGATAGTTATATACATATAACCCAAGATACCGCAGGGAAATATAACTTTGAATTCCTTGCCGAAAACCTTAAGAATCCATCAAAAGATAAAGATGAATGGCAATACAGGTGTAATCAGTTTGATTTTTTAAACGCTTCATTTCTATACACCAATCAATTAGATGAAGGAGTTAGGGAATTTATAACTATTGATGATTTTCAGTTTAATGTATCTGAGTTCGCCTATGCAGACGACTCTCTTCACTTCAATATCAACAGGCTATCGTTGAATGATGGAAAAGATTTCAAAATATATAACCTCAGTACCAACTTCATTTTATCAGGGAACGTGATTGAAATGAATGGATTTAGCGTGAAAACAAACTATTCGGAAATAAGCGACAGTCGCTTTTATGTTGAGCTGCCACAAGAAAAGGAAGACTTTCTAGAATCGGTGCAGTTTGATTTTCAGTTTGCGCCTTCTAAGATAAGTTTTTACGATATTTCTATTCTGGTTCCAAAATTAAGCGGGATGGACCAGACAGTAGAACTTTCAGGACAAATACATGGCAACTTAAATAACCTGAGAGGTAAAGAGTTATCACTTTCTACCGGAACTAACACGGAGGCTGTTCTGGATTTCTATATTAATGACATTACCAATATAGAAACCATGTACCTTTTCCTCGACCTGAAAAAATCGAAAACATCTTTTGAAGAACTCAGCAGGATAAAACTACCGGGAAACGGTATGGTAAAATACCTGAACTTTCCCGACGCCTTATACCAGGCAGGGGAAATTACCTACCAGGGGAATTTTACAGGTTTTCTTACTGATTTTGTTGCTTATGGAACTCTTAACAGTAAAATGGGAAGCATAACAACTGACCTTTCAGTAGTACCTGATGGTGGTAAACGAGTAACCTACCGTGGAAAAATAGCTACCCGGGATTTTAGACTAGGTGATTTAATTAAAACTGAACATGTAGGTAATATTACTGCAAACGGGAATGTCGACGGATATTTTATTCCTGAAAACCAGTCAGTGGCAGGCAGGTTTCAGGGAGGTATTTCAAGAGTTGAGATTAATGATTACCAATATGAAAACATACGACTTGATGGAATGTTGAGTAACAGGATGTTTGATGGTTTTGTGGCGATGAATGATTCCAATCTTCAGTTCGATTTTCTTGGAAAAGTTAATTTCAACCCTGAAGTACCGGTATTTGATTTCAGGCTTGACTTAAAAAAAGCCATGCCGGGAAAATTAAACTTCGGGACCCGTTTCCCAAATGCTGAACTGGCTTTTTTAATTAATGCCAATTTTTCAGGCGATCGTATCGACAACCTCACAGGGTCAATAGATGTTGAACACGGCAGTTACAAAAATCGTAACGGAGAGTTTGATTTGGATGGAATGAAACTACAGTCGATTTCCAGCGGAATAAATAACTACCTGACATTTTCGTCTGATTACTTCGATATTGAGATGAATGGTGAATACCATTTTCAAAATTTACTTGATGCCTTTGAAAAAAGTATGCACCGTTATTTGCCTGTGGTTGAATATAAATTAACCAGCCAGCAGAAAGTTAATAAATTTGGTTACCAGATTGATGTAAAAAATCTGGACGCACTGACAGCTGTTTTTACTCCGAATATCAAAATTGAATCACCTTTTCTTCTTTACGGACAGATGAATTCAGAGCAATCAGTCTTTGAATTAAAAGGAAGTATTCCTGGATTTCAGACCGGGAACCTGATGATACGGAACATTTTTATTGGCAACAATCCTAAGGATAGCGTTTTTGCTTCCCGTTTCCGATTTGGTGAAGTATTATTAAAAAACGGGATGAAAATTGAAAATCTGACAATTGATTCGGAAATTTCTGATAATACAATTGTTAACCTGATAGCCTGGGGACAAGAAGATAACAAAAAGTACAGCGGAGAAATTTTAACCAATGCGGTTTTAAGTGACACTAAAAATTCACCTTATTCTCATATTGAAATTCAAGGTATGTCATCACGGATAGTTATAGCCGATTCAGTATGGCAAATCCATCCTTTTGAAGCGACCATTGACAGCACAACCATCAGAATCGGGAATTTTTTAATAGAAAATGGAAATCAATCAATATCAATTGACGGAGAGGTTGCCGAAAATGATACCAGTATGTTGTCCATATTATTCGAGAACCTGAATCTTGCCAACCTGGGAAGTTATCTCGAAAAGGATTTACCCATGGAAGGAAAACTTAACGGGGTTGCAGCAATTCGGGATTATTATGGTCAGCGCCTTATTTTTTCCGACTTAAAAATCAGGCAGTTTATGTACCGTAATCAGGAAATTGGAAATCTGGCTCTGTTAAACCAATGGGACAGCGACCGTTCGATGTTACAGTCGGCCCTGGAAATTTCAACCCGGCAGGGTCAGAAATTACTTGTTGAAGGAAATTACATTCCAAAAACCAAAGAACTTCTTTATTTTGCCTATCTCGACGAGCTGTCGCTTGTAGCGTTGGAAACATTCATACGCAGTAATATATCGGATTTTAAGGGACATGGTTCAGGAAAAATTAAAATTCACGGTACAACAGATAAAATATTAATGGATGGAGTCCTTACCGGGATAAATGCAGGTTTGACAGTCGATTATACGAATGTGAACTACAATTTTACTGATTCCGTTTATTTTAAAGGCGATACCATTTTATTCGATCAGATTTCAATTCGTGATCCCAAAGGGAACAATGGGATGTTTAATGGTACCCTTGTCCACAGGAACTTTCAGGACATGCAATACAATCTTTCAGTCACCTCATCCCGCCTATTGGCTCTAAATACCACTGCAGGAGATAATCCCCAGTTCTTCGGACAGGTGTTAGCTAATGGCAGGTTTAACATTACCGGTCGTGGTAAAAATGTTAATCTTTCAGGATCGGCAACAACCCTTTCGGGAACAAATGTAAATATATCATTGGAGGATGAAAGTGTACTTGAACGTTATGATTTTATCCAGTTTATTTCCACTGAGAATACCGAAAGAGAGAATTTCCTGCTGTCGAGGAATGATAACGGCGATTTTAACTTAAACCTCACCATCAGGGCAACCCCAGAAGCCCGGGCACAACTTATATACAACTCCCAAATTGGTGATGTCATTAAAGCCCAGGGCGAAGGTCTGCTAAGGTTTGGCATGGATAAAGAGGGAAACATAACGCTTTCAGGAGACTATACTGTTGAAAGGGGTGATTATCTGTTTACCCTTCAAAATGTAATTAATAAACGATTTACTATCGAACGGGGTGGTACAATTCAATGGTCGGGTGACCCATACAATGCTATAATAGATATCAGTGCTGTTTACAGAGTAAAAGCTTCACTTTACGATCTTTTTGTGGATAGCTACAACAATCTTTACCAGAACCAGCGTATCCAGGTTGAAAGTAAAATCTTGCTTACCGAAGAGCTTTCCAATCCAAACATTAATTTTGCTATTAATTTTCCAACTGTCGAAGACCGGCTGGTAGAAGAACTTAAGCAATATTTCAGCACACAGGAAGAGCTTAATAAACAAATTCTTTCCCTTGTTGTATTGGGTAAGTTCTATACTCCCGAATATATCAGAGGCACCTATGAAGCCCAGAATCCAAACCTCATTGGAACCACAGCAAGTGAATTGTTTTCGAATCAGTTAAGCAACTGGCTTTCGCAAATAAGCAACAACGTGGATATTGGGCTGAATTACCGTCCCGGCAATCAACTGACAGATGATGAGATTGAATTGGCAATGAGCACTCAGATATTTAATGACCGGGTTACCCTTAACGGAAACATAGGCAACAATAATAATCCCAATACAACCAACAACAGCCAGCTGGTTGGAGATTTTGATGTTAATGTTAAGCTAGTACCTAGCGGAAAGTTCCAGTTGAAAGCATACAATCGTTCGAACAATAACCTGATTTATGAAACCGCCCCCTACACCCAGGGAGTTGGTTTTTCTTTTACCGAGGAGTTTAACAGCCTTAGCCATTTGTTTGAAAAAATGAAAGCCATCTTTGCCCGTAAGAAAAAGACTATTGAATCAGAAGAAGAAAAAACCTCTACAGCATTAACCACAGAAAAGAAGAAATAATAGGCATTTTTACTTCTTCTTTTGTATTGCTTTCAGTTGCAGCGGCCAGGAATAAACAGGCTTTAAGAACCTATAGAAGGCGTTCTGCAACTCGTTATTTTTTTTAGTTTTGCAAAAAATACCAGGAATGGAGATTTCTTATTTAAATAAATTCGCCGAATGGCTTGCCTCAACAGGACTGCCTGATAAATATCATAAACTGACAGCCGCATTGCTGGCATTTACTCTGGTGCTATTAATAGCATGGATTGTTTACCAGATCTTAAATCGCATTGTAATTCACAGCTTAAAAAAAATAGCCGATAAAACAAATTCTAACTGGGACAACATACTTTTTGAGAATGGAGTTTTTAAACGGCTGTCACATTTGGTGCCGGCCGTAATAATATATTTTGGAGTTGCAGCCGCCTTGCAGTCTTTTCCGGAGGTTGTTAAGATCTTCCGCTCAGCCACCTATGTGTATATGATTATTTCGGGTATCCTGGTAATCGATGCTTTAATAAACAGCCTGCATCAGATATACAACACCCTGACAATTTCGAAGAACCGTACCATAAAAGGCTATGTTCAGGTAGTAAAAATATTTGTTTACATACTCGGCGCAGGAATCGTGTTTTCAATCCTGCTTCAAAGAGACTTAGTCACCTTTTTTGCAGGGTTGGGAGTTATGGCAGCTGTCATCCTGCTTATATTTAAAGATACTATACTGGGCCTTGTGGCGGGAGTTCAGCTTTCGGCAAATGATATGGTTCGTTTGGGCGACTGGATACAAATGGACAGCCGCAATGCCGATGGCACCGTGATTGATATTTCACTGAACACGGTGAAGGTGCAAAACTGGGACCGGACCATCAGCACGATTCCTACCTATGCCCTAGTATCAGAATCGTTTACCAACTGGCGTGGAATGGAAGAATCGGGTGGACGAAGGATTAAACGTTCTGTTTTAATCGACATGAAAAGCATCCACTTTTTGGATAAAACTGAGACAGAAGAATTAAAAAAGATACAAATCATTAAAGATTATATTGAAAAGAGGGAACTGGAAATAGAACAATACAACCGGGAAAATAATATAGACGCTACCATACCCGTAAATGGTCGCAGGCTGACTAATATTGGCACCTTCAGAAGGTATATTGAAGAATACCTGAAGCGCCACCCGAAAATCAATAACGAGATGACCTTTCTGGTACGTCACCAGCAGCCAACAGAAAAAGGATTACCTGTTGAGATTTATGTTTTTTGCAGCGATAAAAGATGGGCATATTATGAGGAAGTGCAGGCTGATATTTTCGATCATTTCCTGGCAATTGTGTCACATTTCGGTCTTAGAATATATCAAAATCCCACTGGTGAGGACATTGCCCTTCTGGCAGATAACTTCAGGAATCGGGAAGCCCAAAACATGATTGGTATCCCCTAAAATCACTCCTGACATCATCTTCACTTCTACACCATAAACTACATCAATTTAACATTTTAAACTAATACTACTGAATTGTATTTGGTTGTTATAACAGTACTATTAAATTTCAAAAACACATCTATATTTATGGGTAGTTTTGTAGAATATAAACTACATCTTTGTAGTATAACTTCCCCAAAAAAAACAAGCTTGATTCCACAGTTATTTTTTAATATATTCATATTGAAACCTTTATTTCATATTCAAAAGGGTGCTCCTACAATTGGCATATTACTTGGCTTAGGTGAAATAGATACAGAAAACATTTAAAAAATTAAGATATGATTGAATATGCAAAGGTTATATTATGGGGAGTAAGTTTTTGGGAAGTCCTTTTCAAAAAAGAACTTCAAAAAATAATACAGTGGTCGGATGAGGAAGAACTGGCTGAATTAAGAAAATATTGCTTCGATAAATACAGCGATATGCATCCAAGTTTACTTAATGAAGTTTTTGGCACCAGCAAAATTAGTGTAGCTCACCAAAGAATCAACCCATATTTATCAAGAAAAACTATGCAGAATGTTAATCATTAAATTATGAAATAAAAACATTCACACACTATA
>JBEPWX010000024.1:0-15547 GCA_041642235.1 Mariniphaga sp. | reverse complement strand
CTGGTAAAAAACTTCATATTATTGATAAAGAAACAGGGGAACTGGTACCGGTCGAAGTATTTGTCCTGTTTTCAGCATTGGGACACCTAAAAATTATTATTGATTATTTGATAGAGTTCCGCTTGCTCCTCATCCATTTGTAGTAGCCTTGATTTTGTATGTTTTGAATCAGGTAATGTATATGTAAATTCAATATCAAGATTCGCACCTTGGTATCAGTATAAATATTCTACTGTTTTTAGTTTACTTAAAGGGAAAGCTATCCGGTCAATTACCAGATGGCGAAACATCGGTTCTTTAATTATCCCGAATACAATATATTCGTAATCTGCCGAAAATGATTTCTGGGCCAAGTGTACGAATGCCTGCATTTTGTAGAGAAGCAAACACTTTCTCAACGGTTGTGTCTGTTTCACATTCACAGCTTAGGTTGCAAAGATAATCTTTCAATTTCCTGTTTTGCCAAGTTGACAAGATTTTCAATATCGCGCTGCGTTGTAGCGCAACCTATGGTTTTTACTAATTTATACTTGCCCCCAATCTTCTGAACTACCTGTATAGAAGAGCTTCCAGAGGCATTTGGCATCTTTCGAACAAACATGGGAGTAAAAATGGGACACCCAAATTTAAGAAACTGTTGTTGATTTTCAATCAGTTAGGCAGGTGTCCCGCAAAAGTGCGGAAAAAAGTAGTTGCGACGTTTCATAGGTTGCAGTTTTTAATTTGCTACCTTATCAAAATGCAAAACAATTTTTCCGGATTAGTTATACTTGCCAGCTTTCGGATTTCTAACTGATTTCCTGCATTGGTACGAATGTATGCATTTTTTATTAATATCTTTTTTAGTTTACTCATCTTTAGGTTGTTTTTTATCCCCATTTCATGAAAAATTATTTGCATTTTGTAGGAGTTTATGAAATTGGAGATAAGTTCATTCATCAATTTTATAAAAGAAAAATCCCCCTGGAGAATTATCTGCGGGAGATTTTATCTGGAAAAATGTTAATCAATATTTAAATGGTCTTCCTTTTCGTATGTACCAAAATCGTATTTATTGTAAATTCAAATACTCCATTATAGCCTCATCACCCATCAGGGCATCTGCAGGCATTGGATTATTTTCGTTATATACCCTCAACTGGTTTTGAGGCAGTATTGTAACAAAATCTTCCTGAACAGTTGGCATCCATGAAACACTATTTGTATTCAGATTAAGATGACGGGCAAAGAAATTGTACATAACAGCACGTTTTGAATAGCCATAATCATGCTTTTCTGCAGGAAGATGAACGTTTTCAATTTTGTGCTCAGCATCATAAACCTCATAAACTTTTTGAATATAAGGATATTCTATTCGTGGGGTATTTCTGGTCCAGTCATTTCCATTAGAAATTAACATCATGGGGCGGGGCGCACAAAGTGCAGCAATTTCAACATTGTTCGTTTGATGATCTTTACTCTTGTGTATAGGCATGCCACTTTCACATACGCAACCCCCAAAGAAATGAGCAGAAACCTGGACACATGGAATAGAAACTTTTATTCTGTCATCAATTGCTGTAAGCAAAAAAGTTTGTGTCGCTCCTCCTGAACCACCGGTAATTCCAATTCTTTCCGGATCAACATCAGAACGGGAAAGCAAGTAATCCAACACTCTTTTACTGTTCCATGTTTGTAGCAACATTGCTATGGGCATTCTATGTGAAGTAACCTGATGAGAATCTCCATGACCAACCATGTCGTAAGCGAACACAACTGCTCCCATTCGGGCAAGGACAGCACTTCTGTATTGCACATAATGCGTTAAACGTTTATCCTGAGCATGACCATGGGGAGATAGTATTGCAGCTTTTTTGCCTTTTGAATCGACAGGTCTGTAGAGATTACCTGTAACATAAAAGCCAGGAAAACTCTTAATTCGGATATTCTCAACTATATATCCATCAAATTCACGACTATTGGTAATTTGCACATCAAAATCTCCTTCTATTTTTGGCATTTGATCGAGCTTCATACCTTTAATTATTCCTTCTTTGATTCTATTTGCACGGTTTTCCCATGTCACCTGATCGTCCCACGTAGCTGCAAATTCTTTCATTTTCAGATTCGCTTCATCCTCAGTCCAATGGTGACCTACGCAAAGAGTATTGTCTTGACTGTAACCCTTTAAGGCTAAAAGAATGAGGACGAGTAGTGAAAAATATTTCAAAAATTCTAATTTTTTCATAATGTTATTATTTGTTATCTTGTTATTTAAAAAAACATCAGGAACTATGTAAATTGATTTATGAAATTTTAAAGTGATACACTATTCATTTTAAGAACAGCATATCACTTTTTATTTAATAACCTGGGTTTTGTTCAATTTGTGGTGCTTTGTTTCTTTCAGAAGTAGGAATAGGTATCCAAAATAATTTTTCATCGAAGTTATTATCAGGTTGAGCTTGAATTCTTCTCCATGTAGTTGTTATTATGCCATTATCATCTATTTCTGTAATGTCCATTCCATAAGGAGTTTCAGACAAAACTTCTTCTAAAATTTTCCACCTGCGTATGTCGTACCATCTAAGATTTTCAGCAAAAAGTTCTATCTTCCTTTCATGTCGTAAAGCTTCAGTAATATTACCCGTGAAATCCGGAAGCCCTGCGCGGTTTCTGATTAAATTAATATTTTCTGCAGCTATCTCAGTATTTCCTAATTCTAAAGATGCTTCAGCATAATTTAAAATTATTTCAGCAAATCGAATATAGATGATAATATTTTCATTATTCTCATCCCTGCCAATTATTTGATCATCTTGGAATTTTTTTAAAACATAACCGCCATATACTCCATTCCAAGGTTCAACAGGTCCTTGGCGAGTGTCAAGTCCAAATCTTTCACTTTCAACTACCCCATTACGAATTTTTATTCTGGTTCGTCTGTCATATATACCGAGAGGATCAATTTCTACAAGATTAGGGAATCGTGGTTGCCAAACTGCACTGTCATAAAGTATAGTTCCATAAAACCTGGGATCACGATTATGATAGGGATTTTTACTTGAATAGTTTGACGAAACGTTAATATACTCATCATTTTCATTAACTGTAAAATGGTCAAAGAACTTTGTCCCATCATCCATTTCATAACTATCAACATAATTACCTGTCGGTCCATTATTTCCCCAGCAATTTATTCCATTGGGCCCTAGTCGTCTGTTTGTTGCTATATTGAATCCTACATCTTTTCTGTGCATTCTACCCCAAATTACTTCATTGTCTGATAAATCATATGCTTTAAAGAAATCGAAATAATTATTAGCAACAGCTTCTTGATCTGGAGCACCAAAATCAGCCAATTCACAAGTCCCTAAATCAATAAGTGCTTTTGCTGCATCTCTCGCAGCAGTCCAAAGTGCATTTCTGTCTGGATTTGAGTATCCTGTCAGCTCATTGGCAGAATTCCCGTCGGCAGTAAGATCACTTGCTGCAAAAAGCAACATTCTGGATTTAAGTGCCATTGCTGCTTCTTTTGTTGCTCGCCCCATCTCCATCTCACTTTTCAACTTGAGCAATGAAGCAGCTTCATTCAGATCTGAAGTAATGAAATCAATCGTATTTTGGAAGGTAGCTCGAGTAATACCTAAAAAATCATCTCCTAATTCAAAAGGTTCATCAAAAAGTGGGAGACCACCATAATTCCGACATAGTTCACTATAAAATAGTGCTCTTAAAAATAATGCCTCACCTTTTAATACATCAGTTTCTGCCTTAATTGTTGATTGCTCAGATTCTGGATATGATTCGGAAACCTCATCAATGTTATCAAGAAAAAGATTGAGCATTTGGATTTCTTCAAAACGGTGCCAATTAGAATGTCCACGGTAAGAGCCTGTATTATCTGGAGAGATTTGTCCGGAATTATAAATGATAACTTCTCCACCCTTTGTTTTGAAGGTTTCCAATGCAAACATACCTGTCTGATAACCATGTCCCCTTTGACTAAACCCATAATCAACATTATCATAAATAGTATTTAGATATGAACTGGCAAGATTGATATCAGACCACACAACTGGATCTGAATACCTGTCTAAAGGGGTTTTGTCCAATATATCTTCACTACACGCTGGAAGCAAAAACAATATGAATATGGTTAATTTAATATATTTTTCCATTTGTTCAAATTTTATATTGTTATATTTAAATTAAAAAGTTAGCTGCGCTCCTACCGACATTACTTTCATGATTGGATAGCTACCCATGCCGGCCACTTCTGGGTCCATAATTTTATTACCTGAGTATATAAGCCATAAGTTTTGTCCGGCAAAATATACTTTAGCATTTTTAACTATTGAAATTGAATTCATTAAATTTTGTGGTATATAATAATTGAGTTGGAGATTTTTCAGACGCAAGTATGATATATCAGTATAATTATGATCCGTGATATGAGAACTTCTCCAGTATTCTTCTGTTCTTTCATAAGCTCTTGGTCTTGTGCCGTCTGGATTATCAGGAGTCCATCTATCTTCGGCATCATATTGAAAGTAGTTTCCACCAGTTCCAATTCTCATGTCAGAGTATATGTTTCTGAGTGCTCTTCCATGTCCCTGAAGCAGTCCGTTCAACTCCCAGTTTTTGTACCGTAAACTAATAGTAGTCCCAAAAGTTAACTCAGGAGTTGTTGTAAGTGGAAACAATTGTCTGTCATCGTTGGTAATTTCACCATCTCCATCATAATCTTCTATTATTATGTCACCTGGTCTTGCTCCTATAACATGGGGCAAAGAGTTAACATGAGCTTCATCTCTAAAAATCCCAAGGGATCTATAAAGCAAATGTGCTCCCTGTGGAGAACCTGTGCGAACTTGCCATGGAACGTTACGTTCGGGTTCATCATATTCAATGATATTATTTCTTGCAAAAGCAACATTTCCTGTGATTTTATAATTAAAATCACCTCTTTGCTTATTATAACCTAAAACAACTTCAAAGCCTTTATTCTCAACAATTCCAAAATTCTCATCAGGTAATTGAAGTCCAGTGAAATCAGGTACCGACGCATTTCTTCTAACAAGAATGTTATTTCGTCTTTCATAGAAAAAATCTATATCAAAACTCATTCTGTTGTTCAAAAAAATTGACTCCCATCCAAAATTGAAAACATTGGCGACTTCCCAAGTTATGTTGGGATTTGGTACATTGGTTTGTTCCAACCCAGAATAATAATCTTTATTTTCCCCTAAAATAGCACCTCTTGTGAACCCATAACTAGCCAAATACTGAAAGGCTCCTACAAGATCATTCCCCATTTGCCCCCATGAAGCTCTGAGTTTAAAATGATCAATAAAGTTAATATTCCACCACTCTTCTTCAGATGCTCTCCAACCAATTAGCACAGAAGGAAAATTCCCCCAACGACCTGCCTCTTCCGAAAATCTTAACGAGCCATCTCGTCGAAAACTAAATTGAAAAAGATAGACATCTTTAAAAGAATAGCTTAAACGACCAAAATAGTTCTTACGTGCATCTATATTAACCCATCCGGAGTTATCTTTTTCTGCATCGCCACCAGCAAAGAGATAGGGTAATTTATCACTTAAAAAGAACCTGCGAAATGCACTGAAGCCCTCACTTAGATATTCATTTTGTTCGTATGCAACAAAGGCACTTACATGGTGATTCTCTTGAATTGTATTTGTATAATCAAGTTTCAGATTGGCAGTTTTGGACTCTGAATCATTAGAATAATCCGTTAATCTTGGTTCCGGGTTCCCTTTTGCTGTTCCAATAAGAAAATCAGATCCGTCTTCTTTTCCTGTATTTCCAGCAGCTAGGTAAGCTGATTCATTTAAACTGTAAAGGGTCCATGGTTTTTCAAATCTTTTTCGCTGTTGATGGTATTTATCATATGCATAATAACCAGATAAGCTTAATCCTTCAACCCAAGGTATTTTCAAATTAGCTGATAAAATATTATAACTTCTAAATTGCTTATTATCATCAAACCCCGTTTCAAATGATGAAGTTACCATAGGTTGATCGCCATATTCAAGGTCCGGTCCTGGGAGACCATTTGGAAAAACAGCATGTTGGGTAGGATACATTCTTATTAATGTTCCAAATATGGAACTGGTGGATTTTGTTGGCGACATTTTATTTTCTTTAATACCGCTCATATCAAGGCCAATACTTAAATATTCATTTACTTCTATATTTAAATTTGCTTTTAAATTATAGCGTTTGTATGAAGTAGCAGAGTTAGTATAAATGCCGTCATCGAATTGAGTTCCAAAGGAGGCATAGTAACTAATTTTTGTTGTACCTCCTGAAACTGAAAGACCATGGTGTCGAGTTTTACTGTAATCCTTTAATGCTTCATCAAACCAGTCTGTGTTGGGATGAGTCCAAGGATATTCACCAGATTCAAATTTTGCTATATCTTCAACCGAATACATCATATTTGATTCATCAACATTTCTGTAGGACTGATTTTCACGAATCATCGTAGCATAAGTCGCTGCGTCTGCCATTTCGGGCAACATGGTAGGTGACAAGAACCCTTCATAAAAGTTATATGTAAGGGTAGGTGCTACATTTTGTTTTCCACTTTTTGTAGTTATTAAAATAACACCGTTTGCAGCTCGTGAACCATAAATTGCTGCTGAAGCATCCTTAAGTACTGTAACACTCTCAATGTCTTCCGGATGAAGGGAATTCATGTCACGTCCAGGAATACCGTCAATTACAAATAATGGGGAATTATTTCCAAGAGTTGAATTACCTCTAACTCTTACTATGGCATCACTGCCAGGCTCACCAGATTCCTGCATAAATATACCCCCCGGCAGACGACCAGCAAGTGCATTTGAAACGCTTCCCACTGGTGCAGAAGTCAGCTCATCCGAAGAAACAGAGGTTACCGAACCGATTACATTCACTTTTTTCTGGGTACCATACCCTATTGCAACAACTTCTTCAAGACCAACGACATCTTCCTCCATCTCAACATCAATACTTGTCTGATTTCCTGTTTCCACCTCCTGTGTACTCATCCCTACAAATGAGAATATTAATGTAGCCTCATTGGGGACATTGGGCAGGGTATATTCCCCGTCATTGTTTGTAACGGTTCCCTGAGTGGTGCCCTGGATCATAACAGTCACTCCCGGTAAGGGCTGTCCTGCCTGATTGGTTACTTTTCCTGTAATTGTCCGCTGCTGTGCAAAGACATCTGCAGTGGTAATAATTATTAAGAGGCACAGCAAAAATCCATATCTGCTTATAACCTTTATTTTTCTGTTAATCATAAATATTAGTTTTAAATCATTAATAAGAAGTAAATAACTATTTGAAGATTTATGAAAGGTGGTATTTTCATAGGCATCACTTTAATGGTTCTTGCTCAATTTACTAAAAAAAAATAACAATACTAATTTTTTGGTAAAAATTTATGCGTCCTTTAAATGCAGAATTTTTCATTAATTTTTGTGAAATGAATAAGGTCTTTTCTATTGAATTCCATTTAGAAAAGTAAGGAAAATTTCCGGTTTTTGGATTGACTTCCACACCTTTTTATTGAGCAATAGCTGTGATTTTTTTCAGCGCTTACAGCAAAAGAGTTGGTCCAGAAATCCAAGCCGTTTAGATTACCAAAGTTAAGCCATAATCGCAAATGGTGTAGGTTGTTGGTCCGCTCTTGGATTAATCTGGAATCAACGCTCAATTTCTTTGCCTTCAGATTCACCTAAGACCAGAAGAGCGAAATTCAATCAACAAAAGAACCTAGTCTGCGACCCAATCTGATTATTGCAATATTAATCCTTTCATTTAATTCCACATACTGCCATATCCTTTTGAGCTCATACTCCTTCTATAGTAATTCTGACCGCACCAAGTGCTTATTTTTTTATGAATGTTCTTCGACGAATTTTTAATTTTATTTTACTGGAAAGCCATGTACAGAATCCAGCTCATGGATCCGGGCTATGGTACGTCCATACATATTTATCCGTGTATCCTCAGGAACATCATTGGCATCCAGCATTTTGTTAAAGCGTATGATATTTTGAATCAGGTTTTCTTCTGCTGCCATTTCATCGGTAGCAAACAGAATATGCTCCCAGGCAGGTCCTGCTCCAGCACCCACATGAGGTTTGCCAAGATGAGGGGTCCACCACAAATATTTTCCCCATATTTCCGGTTCCTGATCTTTTTTTATCAGGGAAGAACCGGAAATATCGAAATAAAGGTTTGGGTTCAGGCGCGCTCCCTCTGCCGCCTCGTCATACCAGGGATTCCCAAAATGGGCGGCGTGTATAATCAGGTCGCGGTGTCTCTCGGCAATTGAGGCAATGAAGGCAGGGCGCATGCCTGCAAAATTGCCACGGGCATGGATACCGGTATGTGGCGCAATAGGCATTTTAAATTGCTCAGCTAGTATCCAGATGGAATCGTACTTTGGATTGTCGTAATTCCATCCCTTTGTGGCAAATAATTCGCCTAACCCTTTGTACCCCATTTTTTTAGCTTTTCGGATGTCGTCGGTAACAGTGGGGCTGTCGATGTCAATTGCAGCATAGGGTATCACCAGTTCGGGGTTCGCTTTGGCAAACATAATTCCCCTTTCAAGATCATCCATGCGAACCAATACACATCCCATTGCTTTATGATCAGAAAAAACCTCTATAAATGATTTTTCCCATTCGTCAGTACCCCTGTAGTGGATATGCGAATCAATAATATAGTCGGGCCTTGAAGCATTAGGTTCTTTTTCCGTGTTGCATGCCGAAATACAAAAAGCAATGGCAACAGCTAAACAGATACTGGTTTTTTTGTTCATTAGTGCATTGTATAAGTTTTTTCTATTTGTTCAATTTCCGAATTTTTATGTTTTTGAACCATGCTTCCTCAGCATGATCCTGTAAAACAATATGTCCCTTTTTTTTGTCCGCAAAACCAGGAATGTTTTCAAATTTACTTTTTTGGATTAAAGAATCAAATGAGCCACTGTCCAAGTTGTAATCCAGAAGTTTTTTCCCATTAAGCCAATGCTCCACATGGTTACCATTAACCAAAATGCGACTGGTGTTAAATTTCCCCACTGCATTTAATTTTTTTTCATCAGCAGGAGGTACCAGGTCATATAATGCACCTGTGCTGTTGTGCATCGATCTTTCTGATAAACCGGTATCATCCATCATCTGATATTCAAAACCTAATGCACATCCCTTTGGAGGATAGGCTGTGGAGAGTTCTTCAGAAACATTATATTTAACTCCGCTGTTACCACCAGACCCGATTTTCCAATCCCATACCAATTCGAAATTGTCAAAAGTTTCAACTGTAATTAAATCGGCACCAAGAACTGGCTGGCCATCGGCCTGACGTGGCCAGTCAGTTTTTTGCAAAATTTTAATTGTACCATCTTCAACAATCCATCCATCCGGGGCATTTTTTAACCCAAAACCTCTCCAACCTTTTAATGATTTGCCATTAAATAATAAGTTCCAATCTTCTTTTTTTTCTGCCCTGGTCAGTTGGTTATCAGCATTGAATTGAGCCTGAGCCTGGGTTATTACGTTAAAAAATACAGGTATTACGATAGCAATTATTAACAGGTATTTTATCATTTTTTTTTGTTTTAAACTCGTTTATTAAGATCCGGAAGAATCAAGGTAAATCTTATTTTCTTTGTATCAATAATATTAAGTGCCTTTTTCAACCTTTCCCTACAGTAGTGCATTCAGATACCAGTAAAGGTTGGTATTGTCATTTGCATCATTTTATGGTACTTGCCGAATTTAATAAAAATAATAATAATGTTTTATTAGTAAGAAACTTCCATGTCTTTTTCTTTTTATGCAGAACATTTTTTTTATTCTGGAACTACAATATAAATATCTATTCTTTATAAGCTTCTCCCAGCATTTCCAGGAAATGGTTCCATTCCTGGTCCCCGATATTACCGTCAAGTCCTAACCGTGCAACAACTATATTCCATTCGGGAATAACAATACATTTGTTGTTGTTGAATCCTTTGGCGGCAAACGTTCCTTCCGGAGCATCGGGATAGATTTTGGAAGTCCACCAGTTAAATCCGTATGGACTATCATCGGTGGGAATAATTTTATTAATTTGTGGTGAAGTGGCTTGTTCCACCCATTCTTCAGGAACTATTTGTTTTCCATTCCAGGACCCTCTGTTCAGGAATAACTGCCCGAAACGGGCCAATTCTTCAGCCGAAATAAAAATTCCCCTGCTTTTATTTCCTGCACCACCATTGATGACCAAACCATTCATTTCACCAAAATCTCTCCAGTCCCATTTTTCGGGATCCATGCCTATCGGGTCGGCTACTTTTTCTTTAAAATATTCCTTGATTGATTTGCCTGCTGCTTTTGTCAATGCAAGTGCAAAAATATTCATGGCGGAATCCCAGTATCTGAACTCAATTCCCGGGTCGAATAACTGTTCCTCCGACGGTTGAAACGGAGTAGTGCTTTGACCATGTCCTCCTGCCTCATCATCACCCCTGGCTTTATATCCGGAAGTCATGGTTGTATAATGGCGGAATGTTACATCGGGGTAATTTTCTTTCAATTCCGGAAGATATGTCCAAACCTTGTCGTCAAGCGTACATTTTCCTTCGGCAACTAACAGACCGAGTACAGTGCTTGTAAACGATTTTGTACAGGACCATACATTCTGAACCACATCACTCTCCTCACTTTTATAAACCACCTTCCCCTGACGTAATATGACCATACGCTGAATTCCATTGTTGCCGCATACACTTTCCAGGTAGGTTAATGCACTTTTCAATTTATGATTAGATACAATTTTATTTGGGTGGGAATGATTTTTATGTGGTGGTGAAAAGGTATTGCTGGATCCAAAGGCGAAATAAACAGTCGCTAAAATCAAAATAGCTGTGAATATTATTTTAATTTTCTTCATTTTCATTTTTTTGTTGTTGTGGTTTTTTATTCGTTTCATAAATTGACTGAATTACCATTTCCAGAGTTTTAGAATATACATTCCCATGAAATTCTGGCCCCGAGATGGGTTGTTCTGCATTTGGTAATGGTTCAGATTCGGGCAGACCTGTATCATTAATACTATACTGTCCATCCCTGCCACCCAATTTCCATACAATCAGATCAAGCGAGGGGACCACGTACAGGCAGTGTCCGCCGGAGCCGCTTTTCCAAAATGCATCTTTGGGTAGTTCATTTATTTCCTTCCTGGAATTGACATTGAACTGAAGGCTATAAGGGAAATGTGGATTGTAAGGAGACGCAGTTGTTGCCGCACGAATATATTCTTCGGGAACGATTTGTTTTCCGTTCCATCTGCCTTTGTGAAGCAAGAGGTAACAGAACCGCAGCATATCGGTACTTCTGAGAGCAATTCCCCCACCTCCCGGAGTATGCATCAGCTGTTTGGCATATTTATATCCGTATGCCCAGTGACCCCAGCCCAGTGGTTTGGCTAAATGCGATTCAATATATTCCTCAAGTTCAGCGCCGGTAATGTGGCGAAGCATTATGGAAGCATTATGAATAGATGCTGAGGCATAGGAATAACCACCGCCCGGTGTGCACCACAAAGTTTTGGTACTGAACGGCACCTCGCCCATTTTTCCTTCTTTAAATCCAAGGGCATTTTCATCAACCAAAGCATACCATCCATCCGGCCCTACAGGATCTATTTCCTGAGGATTTCCGTTAACAAAAACAGGATTATTTCCTCTGATGCCTGCTGAGAAACTTAAAAGCTGTCCTAATTTTATATCCGCCATTCGTGCATCAGACAATGGAAATGCTTTTGATGGAAAATAATCGGGCGTGAAGATTTTTTGTTCCAATCCCAGTGGAAAAAGATGAGGATATTCATCCATTAAGATTCCAATTGCGATACTGGTAAATGATTTACCACAAGAACCTAAATTGGGGGCTGCATTTCGTTGTCCTTTTCCAAAATAACGCTCATACACCAAATATCCATGCCTTACTACCAGCAAACCCCCATTTCTGGTTGTTGAGCGTACAAAGTCAAATGCACTGTCCAACTTTTCCGAATCAACGCCAGCTAATTGCTTTATATCTTCATGATTTGAAATGGTTCGCCAACCACCCAGAAAATCTGATGGAGGAAAATATTCCATATTGCTACCAACAGACTTTGCTGACTTCAAGGAACAAGAGTTTAAATAAAAAAGGGAGAACACAAAAAGGAAAATAATAATGAATTTTTGAATTAATTTTTTATTTCTATACATTTTTTAGTTCTTAGTTTTTTATAAAACATTTTGCGCCATAATAAATAATGATTGATTTTAATTTATTAGTTGAATAGACTATTCGACAGCCAGTACCCAATCGGAAGTGTATGGAGCTTGAAAGGTGTGAAGTCCTGGCTTAAGTTTTCCGATTTTTATCTCATTGTATTTTTTACGCGTATCCACTGCAATAACATTTTTCGGTTTACCCAAAAATTTAAAATTCACTTCGTCAGTATTTTCCATATAAAAAATGTAAAGATTGTCATTGTCACGCAGGCAATATCCGTTGGTTAATTTGTTATCAGGGACCATATCTTTTGTGAAACGGTTGATGTCATTCCAGAAAACAGAAAAACATTTTAGAGCCTCCTTATTGTTATAAATCCCTGTCGAATCAAGTTTACCCCATATAGCACCAACACCACCAGCCATCGTATGATGCCATAAACCTCTTCGGGTTTTCTCTTCATTGTAATCTTTCTCCGGCCAACGGCTGGGAGGATTATTACGTATTCTGTATCTGTCGCCCGACAAGGTTGGTTTCGAAGGACGGGCATTAATCATTTTTACGAGATCATCATACCATGGTTTGTGATATTCATAAGATGAAAAATCAAGACCTTCATAAATCTGGTCCAACTTATTTTTGCTTGACCTTGCTCCCAGCAATTTATTCCAGCCCGGTTTTGCCCACATATAATCATGCCATGCCTTTAAATCCTCCTCTTTTACCCATTCCCACAGGTCAAAACCATAGCCCATATGCCATCCATTTAACGGACCTAATTTTTCGGCTATCATGTCCATCAGTTGCTTTTCTTGCCTTCCCATTAACCCGTCTTTAAGGCTTTTAGAAGTTGTACTTCTGCTGTGGTCTCCCCAAACCCATAAGTATGTTGATCCACCTGCTTCGTACACCTTTTTAATTATTAAAGAAAGTTTTTCGAACGTTTTCGGATCCGGAACAGAGTCATTTATTGTGACTACATTATCACCGATATGAAACCACTGGCCACTAACCGGCAAATGAATTCCATTAAACCCATGACCAACAAAAAATTCCTCTATAAACTCGTCAAGATTTTTTTCATTCACCAGTCCCAGACCAGGATAATTTCCAGTTCTGAAATTAAAACCCATTTCCTCTTTATAATTCCCCTGACCATATTTATTGATATTATTTATCAGCACATCCAGCATGATATAGTTGGGAACGAATGCCTGATCATTTCCTGTCCAGATGAATTTGTTTTTATAAGTTCCGACTTCTCCTCTTTCATTGTTGTTTGATTTAGCAGAATTTTCTGAATCATAACAATATACCGATGAAAGGATGATTAATATAAACCAGCTGAGCTTTAGCATATATAAGTTGTATTAGTTAAATTTCGGTTCATAGTAAGGTAACTCTTATCTTTTGATAATTACTGCAAAACTGCCTTCGCTGCTGCTTGTTTCAAGAGCGACAAGGCTTCCCCCATCTATTTTTTCTGTTTTTGTCCATGCTGCATTATGAGTGGTTATCCATTTTAATGTGAAAGGATAATCAAAGGATTTTAAATCGAGAGATACATTTCCTTCACCGGGAAAATAAATTACATATTTATCTCCTTCGTTTGCTGATATATATGCCTCATTTTTATCAACTTCCATAAGCAAATCCATTCGTGGAATGATTTCCCACATCTTTACCAGTTCCTCAATCTCACGAACAGTTTTAATTGCATTGATAGTACTCAAACTAAGTCCCAAACCTGCTGGCGGACGATGAAACCGACTTGAGGCAAATCCACCAATAATGTTTCTGAAAAATGTTTTCACGGCATGTTCCGATGTCATACCCCGGTTCAACCAGGGTTCATAACCAGAGTTGCCATATATTTTTGTGCTGTTTACAGGGCGGGGATTGTTATTGATGTAGTTAAAAATGTATTGTGCATTTTCCCAGTTGCTAAAACCTGAGTTATGACTATTTTGTGCGATATCAATATAACCGTATCTTTCAGGATGATCGAGTGTACGTTTATGTGTCTCTGATTTTATATCCCAGTGGTCCCACATTTGAGTGATATAAATTTCCTTGTTATCCGAGTTTTCATTTATAAAACCAGCCCAGTAATTTGCCCATTCTTCAGTACCGCTTGTCTCATTATCGATACAATAAAGCACATTGTCATATTTCAGGGAATGAGACAATATTTTTTTCACAAAAGCATTTTGAAATTTTAACAGGGTCACATTGTTATCTGATTCAGGAACAGTAAAAAAGAATGGCTGCAGGTTTCGTGTGGCAGATTCCGGGTAAATGGAATCCAATCCTGACTCTTCCATTGTATAGTTGATGTTGTTTAACGGATTGTATGGATTAGTCAACCAGGATTGTTTAGAATGATCGAAGCGGTCCCATATTTCAATCTGAACTATTATGTCACGTTCGCCAGTAAGTTTTAGCATTTTCTCAAATTTATCCCAGTAAGCATCATTCCATTTATTCAAATCGTATAATCCATTTTCAATTGTGGAAAATGCCCTTTCGTCATAAAGGTCACGATCGCTCATGGTATTTCGGATATAGTTACCCCCAAATGCTTTCAGACTGTCCAAATGTGATTCTATATTTTTATTTTGAAAAAGGTTGTCGTTATCGGTAGCTCCTAATAAAAGAACAGGTTGTCCCTTATATTGCCAATAGGAGTTATTCCCAATGAAAGGCTTAATCCGGTTTTCATCATCAGAAAATTGTTTGCTGCCAGTACAACAATAAAGTCCTGACAACAGAGACACCATTAGAAACAGATTTATTTTTTTCATCATATTTTAAAGAGCTAATGAGCAGGAATGAATTAATTACCTGCCTTTTTCAAAATAGCAATACTTCCTTTTTCATTGGCTGCCTCTAAATCAACAATTTTTCCACCAGCAATTTCTTCTGATTTTGTCCATTCAGCGTTGTTTGTATTTATCCACCTCAGGGAAAATGAATGGTTATGACTGCTGAGATCCAATGTCACATTACCTTCTTTTGGAAAATAGATTACATATTTTTCTCCATCTTTTGCAGAAAGATAAGCTTCGTTCTCTTCAACATTGGCCAGTAAGTCCATACGAGGATTAACTTCCCACATTTTAATATGATTTTCTATTTCTCTGATGGTTTTAATTGCGTTAATGGATGGGGCGCTCAGGCCCAACCCATGAGGCGGACGGTGGAAACGGCTGGAAGAAAAACCTCCTAAGATATTTCGGAAAAATGTTTGAACAGCATGTTCTGTGTTT
>JBEPWX010000023.1:0-15813 GCA_041642235.1 Mariniphaga sp. | reverse complement strand
AATGATTTTATTGTCAGACGGATCAACGGAAATTTTTTCTATGGTACCGTCAAAGGCACCATCAATAATTTCCGAAGGCAGGTAATCATAATTCTGCAGGTTTTCCAATCCTTCATTTGCTTTACTGACATCAGGATAAATAATTTCCCAGATTTTTCCTTTATCGGTTGAACGATACAAAATGCTTAATCCCGAACCTCTGTCTTCACTGTGACGATATCCATGTGTGGCTGCATAAACCGTATTGGCATCCATCGGATCAAATTCGAAATCATTGGGAACAGTCCACAGGTTTTTCATATCCCAGTTTATACCTCCGTCAACTGAAACATAAGCTGCAGTCATATCACAGTGAGTCATCACGAAATTTTCATCGAAGGGGCTGATAGTCGGTTTCAATACACCACCGCCGCCACCGGGACCGATTACTTTCCATCCGGAATTGCCGGCCTGGTTGTTTTCCTTATCTGATATTGCTGTCTTACATCCTGTGATTATGAACATGCCCATAACTAAAGATGTAACAAGGAATGCTGAAAGTCTGACAGAAATTGTTTTCATGTTTGTAGTATTTAATTCCTTTAATTATAAGACGTACAAAATTCATAATTATTCTTTTGGGGCCTTAACAATAACATCAACTTTTGGTGATCGATACAATTCTAATCCTTCTTCATTTTTTACTACTGCTTCTAAAATCACAACTCCAGGCTTCTGAGGCTGCCAGGTAAACTGCAGTCTTTTTTCCTCAGCCTCTGCCTGACTGTTGTTAATGAGTAATACGATATTGTAAGGAACAGATGTATCGGGATAAATATGGGACAATTCAATGGAAATGGTTTGTCCGGTAGTGAAAATATCCCCATCATTGGGATAAGTAATGGTAATGGCAGTTTGCTTCAGCGAATCTGGATTAATCCGATACCCGGGTGTAGTAACCGCATTGAACATATTGTAAACGGCCTTGTCGTCTTCAACCCCATTAAAATCAAACGGCATGTGCTGATTTGTCTTAATATTCATATATCCCCAGGACGATCCATTAAGCACTGAAAGGGCAAGTGCAATGGCTCCTTCCTGTTTTATTTTGTGATCCTCATTACAAACAATGGGTTTGTTGTATTTCTTCAGAGCATCAATTTTATCCTGGTAATCCTCAAGGGAAGTGTTGTTAAAGTGAATTAAAAGGAAATCAGCTGTTTGGGCCAGGTCTTCATGATATAAGCCATTTCCCATTCCACTGGTACTTAACAGCAGCGAAGGATTTAACTCCTTTGCCCGCAGGATGAGTTCCACCTGTGCTGCTTCGCTTCTGAGCCATTCACCATCGGGCCAGTTTTGATATCCGCCATGCCGGTATTCATTGGATATTTCAAGTACTACATTGGTAAATTCTTTTTCCGAAATCCAGTTGACGGTATTTTCCAATGCTTTGAAAATTGCTTCTTTCCCGCTTAAGGCAGATTCATGAGAATGTTGCCGCTGATAAAAGAGCGTCAATATTACTGCAGCATTATTTGTATCGCAGGCTCTAATTACTTTCTCTACCCGTTCTAAATAATCAGGTTTCAGAGTGCCATCCGAATTAAAAGCAGAATTAACAGCTCCTTCATATCCTGGCAAGCCACCCTGAAGTGAAATAGTAAATGCATTGACACCATTAGAAACATACTCAGGAACAGCTTTTATAAATTCATCGGTATTTTCTTCAGGATTAAAATCCGGATTTTGCTTTTCCAGTTCAGGTCCGCTATCTTCAAACACTGAATTCACCATGCGCACGTTCATCAGCAGCCCTTCTGCCGGAGAACCGGGATTGATGATTTCACCATTAAAATACCATTCGGCTCCGATTATTGAAACTTCCGTATGGTATTTATTATCATTTTCGGAATTGCACCCATACAAAAAAGCGATTGTTAATACCACAATCAGGTAATTCCTTAAGTTTTTATGTAAGTTTAATTTGTCCATACCTATTTGATTTTTTAATTTTAATGTCATTTAATTTAGTATCACTAATTGCTTAGACGACGCTGTCAGGTTTCTTTGACACTGACAGATAATCGTTGGGACTAACCTGTGAGTTAAGCACCACTATTTCAAATTAAATTCTACTTCTCTAATGGAAAAATAATCGTCACCTGAAAACAGCAAATAACATTGTCTGCCATCTTCGCTCATCCATTTGGTTGGCAGGGAAGAAGTTTCGCCTGGTCCTATATCCCAATTTCTGGTATAATAGACAGTTTTCCATGGACCCCACGGATTAGATGATTCAAAAATTCCAAGACCTCCCCTGAACCGGACATCGCTTTGGCCTCCGTTAAACGCATGACCTTCGGGAGGAGACATTTGGATTGTCTGGCACCAAATATATTTTCCCAACCCTTTATTGAAGGTAATGCCTGACCGGTAACATTTGCCAGGATTTTCAAAAATGCTTTTTCTCTTCCGGATGTCTTCCGACCACTTAGGGTTCTCAAATTCATCATACCCGGCAAAATATTCATAATTTCGCCAGTCTTTAATCTGGTTTTTTGGAACCCTTGCAAGGATAAAATTGTCGCTGTTTTTATATGCACTCGATTCATCGTGTGAATAGATGTAAACATATTTATTCCGTGCGTCTTCATAATTCTTTCCATAGTTTAGAAAGGTGGGATAACCAAAACTAACATCAAATTTCCAGTCAGCCTGTTCCCAGTCTTTTCCGTAGTTTTCGGACCACATCAAGCTGGAATTTTGAGCATTCCTGACCAGCATATAAAGCACGTCATCAACCATCAGCATTCCGCTGGCTTTTTCACCAAATTTACCTTGTCCTACTTTTTCTCCTGTCATAGAACGGATGTTAGTGCCTTTAACAGCAGGCGGATCTCCGGATACCTTTGCCAATCCGTTACTCAATTTAACATCTGTAAAGGGTAGGAATCCCCAACCATCGCCATATGCTGTATATAAATCCCCATCATCTGCCCATGTAGCAGGCCAGCAATCGCTTCCTTTGGCCAACCGAATTACGGAATCTGCCGGGGCAAATTTTATTGTAAGATTACTTTTTGGATAAGGAGGTTCTTCAATCGCATCCATTATCGGATTCAGAAGATATTTTTCTGCCCCTTTCCAAAATCCTTCGCCGGCTGATTCGTCATATAAATTATCGCCCATCCGGACAATCACCATATTCAGACTTGGGATAACAAATAAGTGCTGGTTTCCGGCTCCTCCACCGGAGAAGGCATCACGTGGCACATGGCCCCATATTCCGTCAAAATTACTGTACCATCCTGATGTTGTTGCGGGAATTGGATTGGCATCATTTCTTGTATTTCCTTCATATTCTGAAAGGGTGGCTGGCAGGGCAGTATCCCAATAACGGATTACTTTTTCTATTGACAATGGATTAATAAGTTGCTTTCCCATCCAGTTTCCTTTGTGCAACATTAACAGTCCTATCCGGGCAATGGAATTTGCAGTAAAACTACCACCTCCCCAGCTGGGCACCAACTGCAAATCACCTGCAGTATAGATTTTGACATAACCCAGGCTGTATTCTGTTTCATCTATTCCAATCGGTTCATAAATTTGTTCCCTTAAATAAGTCTGTACCTCTTTATAGGGAGATTCTTTTAAAGAAGCGGTTACGGCATATGTAAGCATGGCAATTCCCGGATTGCTGTAGGCATATTGGCTTCCGGGGGTAAAAATTACAGACGCACTATCCCTTGCCAATATAAAAGGATCGGGTTCTTTTCTCCAGAATTGCCCTTTCCATCCGGGAAGTTCCATATGTTTGTCTGAACCCTCAGCCAATGTTTTTTTTTCTTTTTCGGATGCTTCCGCATCTTCAATACCGGAAGTATGGGTTGCCAGATGTCTTATCGTTACGGTTGATTTAGATCCACTGGTTTTCCATTGGGGGATGTATTTAAAGGCAGCATCATCAAGCGAAATGTATCCGTCATCAACAGCTGCCAAAAGTGACATTCCACCAACCAATGCTTTTGCCAAAGAGGCTGAATAATGTTTTTTTTCTGAATCTTTCCACCCTTTGGCAAACCATTCATAGATAACTTTATCATTTTTGATAATGAGCAATTTTTTTGTGTCTTTTTCTGCCAATACTTCTTTCATGTCATCCAGTTTTTGAGATGACATTCCCTGGCTTTCAGGGCTCACATAATCCCATTCAAAACCTGGAGTTGCAGAAACATCAGATTTTTCTTTCTTTTCCGGCTGATTCCATGAAATCAATAACAGAAAAAAAATAAAAATAGATGCAGATGACAAGTTTGACCAGATTTTTTTTTTCATTTTTTTTCTTTTTTATATAAGTGACACTAATGGTAAAATCAACCGTTCATTTGCTTATGGCGGAAATAATCAACTTTCATTTATAGAACATGATGAAATGGTTAGTTATCAGAACAGGTTTTGCTATCTGTTATTCAAAAACAAACGTTCCGAATCTTTCGTAGTCATGAAATGTTTTCCTGGTTTCCTGCCATGAAAAGGTAGTTTGACCCTGATCATAATCAATCCGGTACATATTCGCCCGCCATTTGGTGCCACTTTCCGGGGGTACTTCAGGCAGGGGTGTCAACAAGGCATAGGGAATAAAAAATTCAGCAACCCAACCGGTAATCTCTGCACCACTTTCTTTTTTTCCTCCGCGGACACTTGTTTCGTGCCTGGTTTTTCTTTCTCCTTCATAATGCCAGGGCCGCCATCCGAAAAAGTTTCCATTATCGTTGGGGATAATAATGGGGAGTTCATAATTCAAGGGTGAAAGTTCATATTCGAAATAAACCGGAAAGCTTTCCTCCGGCCAAAGGAAAATTTCAACCACATCTTCATACCACAGGTCTTCAAAGTCTGCAGTGATTGTAGAAACCAACTTCTTATCCTCACAGTCGAATAAAAAGTAGATCCCGGTTTCGGAGTACAGTACTTTGGCCCTGGTTTCATAAGTTTCTGGCCTTTCTCTCCGCTGAGGGATATTGATCCATTCTGTTTTTTTCCAGTTTCCTGCACTGCCTGTGCCTGTTATCTTAAAATCATCTGTTTTTTTTACAGTGACAATTCCCTCGCCATTGTTCTGTGCTGTCATCCCATATCCGCAAAAGATTGCAAATATTGCTGCCAGAAAGAATTTTGTTACGTTCATACTGATGGTTTAATATTATTAAATACCCCCTAAGTTGAATAGATTATAACCGTTTCCTGTTTGGTTTTGATTCGCCTTATAAAATGAATTTTGGTAACGTGATTTGGCCCGTTCATTATCCTTTGCATTTTTATCTGCCCAGATTCTTACAACTCCATCTTTGGAATAACTCAATATTTGTTCACCAGGTAAACTTGTGAATTTGGATGCCATAGCAGACAACCCGTTAATATTTCCCAAAATATTACCTTTATTATCAAATACATTACCATCTCCTTCAAAATAGCCTTTTACCAGTTCATGTATTCCATCCCCGTTTAAGTCAACAGGAATTGAAGTGTATGCATCAAAACCCAGTTTGATTTCTTTTCCTGTGAATGCTTCATAAGTATATTCTTCAATTCCGGTACGCACTTCACCTTCAGCTGTACGGATTTTCTCCCCCACCTTAACACCAAGTACGATGGGTTCACCATTTTTACCGATTCTGGCGGCCCAACCGGTATCTATATGGCCTTCCTCCAGTTTTCCCCACATCCGGTTGCCTTGGGAGTTATAAAGAACTACCCTTGGTGCCTGGTTGTTGGCACTTTCTCTGCAGGTAAAGAAGCTCCAGGAATTTTCATCATAATTAAACACCGGCTGAATGATGTCGCTGTGGCCTTCCCAGTTATCCTCATCTGCACAAAACAGCTGCGATCCCTTATCCAGCTCAATGCAGCGCTCTCCCCAGAGCAGGTCATCGATTCCGTCAAGATTGATATCAACAACGGGGGTCACATGGCTTCCCAGACATCCTTTTGCATCGCCGGCAATTTTATGCTCCCAACGCTGGCTCATATCGGGGTTCCAACCCTGAATAGCCATAGGCCCATAAGTTCCCTGGGCAGTGATAAGTACCGGTTCACCTTTTACATAGCCTCCCATTATAAAATGGCGGTACAGAGCCGACATGGTTTGTGGCTGTGCCGGTTGTGGCCATGGCCACCGGCCTTCCGTTTCACCAGTAAGTGGATTGATTTTTTCAAGAACATATTTTCGGTGGTCAAGCGGATGTTCGGGGTCGGTATTGTTAACGATCCATAATTCGTCCTTACCATCCTGATCCAGGTCAAAAGCAAATATCGGGCTAAACCAAATCCCCGGAACAACACCTTCTCCTAAATCCCTTTTCCAGATTTGCTGTCCTGTTTCATCAAAAAGGACAATTTTCAGCGTATGTTTCGGGAAGAAAAACATACCAATCCAGGGATCTATTTCTGCATCTTCCGAATACATTGCTGCAATCGCCCCGGGTTTATCTTCTCCCAGACTCACAGGTACTGCCCGGAATTGACCTATGGGAGCTCCAAGGTTTATCTCTGCAACAACCTGAATGTCGTAATTTTGGGCTAAAAGAGGATATCCCGATAAAATCAATGCGAGCGTTGTAATCCATTTATTCATTTTGAAAAGTTTTAAATATATTGAGATTCGATTTCAAGAAATTTTCCGGTACCTATATCACAAAGTCATCATTAATTCAATTTTAGAGATTTTTAAATTCAGGAAACACCCGCTCTGCATTCTTATAATAAATTTTTTCAACGACGGGCTTTGGTAATTGAAGGCCTTTAAAATCACCATTAACCTTCCACGATGACATGGATTCATTTGTTGTAAGAAACTTCCAGTCGCTTGTCCATTCTTCATGCACCAATTCTTTTAATTTAACGGGATCTTGTTCAGATCCCTGATAATCGCCTCTGTCGGTACCATAAATGATGTGGTCCTGGTATTCTATGAAGAAATTACGCACTTTTTCAACATCTTCACGGGCCTGAGCCTGGATGTGGCACATCCGTTCTGCCAGATCAGCCGTAGCATTGGGGAACCGGTCAAAAAAATCAGCCAATTCATCTACACTCCATTCCAGGCTGGCCAGATGGGCACCCATAAAATTCAGGTTGGGATGTTTTTGGAGCATGCGGTCTCTGGCTTCAATCTGATCCTCGTACGATGGAAACTCCGGGTGCAAATACATATGATACTCCGGGTGGTCCTTAAAATAAGCCCTGTCATTGTTTACAGTCATCTCATCCAATGGCAGCCAGCAGTTACGTGGCTCCCCCAGGTGCCCCACAACGGGAATGCCATTTTCTTCGAGGTACGTAAAAACAGGATTAAATTCAGGGTCATCAATCATGATAAACTGGTCGTCCTTGTTTTTTTCAACCATGCCAATATTCTTCCAAACCTTTACTCCAATAGCTCCCTTTTCAAAAGATTCTTCCAGATAGGCAATTGTATTTTCAGCCCAATCTTCATTGTCCCAATCTTCAAGGGAAAAGGTAGTTACGAATTCCAGATGTTCCGGAAAGAGATTTTTCTGATAAATAGCCAGGTCTCTTTGTTCTTCAATGGTTACTCCAATAGGTGCATCAGTGTTAATGGTCAGTATTCTGAAATTATCTTCAACTGCCTGTTCCATGAAAGCAGGGTTTTTTGTATTTACATGACAATGGATATCAATTTTATTCATTGTCTTAAAATCAGCTTCCGTTAAATACTCTTCCTGTGAGCTTTCACATGAAACAATAGCAGATCCGGCAGATAAAAGAGCCAGCAGGATTAAGGAGGTAATGCTTCCGTGATTTAAATATTTATTTTTCATTTTTTCTGCAATAATTTTAATTTATTTTAAATTGTCGTTTAACTGATATTTCCTTTCATTTATTCTTGAAATACATAAAGGAAGCATAAAATATAAGAAATTTATATATCAAATACTTTTAGTAAATTAAATAAACTATAAGGTGTTAATCGTTAAACATTGGATGTTGCTCATATCCTATTTTTTAGGACCGATATATTTTCGGGCAACAACTATATTGTCAATAAAAAGAACCTGGTCACTCGGAGCAACATCATAACCTCCGTGATAGACGTTTATCCAGATGGTTTCAATTTTTAGGTCAGCCGTTTTCCTGTATCTTAAATTAGTTTTTTCATATGCCGGTTCTCCGTCCACCCATCCTCTGAGGATGCCATCGTTTTGTTCAGGTGTATTCATTTTAACATACATTTCTATGCAATACCATCTGTTTTTTTCAAGATATCCTCTGTTTTCGGTATTCCAGATAAAGTAATTTCCCCATTTTCCTGTCATGTCGGCATGATAAACATAATTTCCAATTGGGGTTTTTCCATTGGTTGTTTTTTCATACAGGCCTCTGGCAGACCATCCATTATATCCGTCTGCAGGTCTGCCACCCCAGCCTCCTTTATTATATGTTCCTGCAATACCAGGAAATTTGCCGCTGAAAGAAGGAGACCATCCATCACCAAGCCTCAGGTAATATCTAAAATATATTTCTTCAGGTTCCGACCCGGTTTTCTCTTTGAATTTATACTGAATACTTATTCCCAAATTTTTTCCCTCGGGTACAGTAACCTGAAGTGCTCTTCCATCAAATGGTACGAATTTTTCTTCCTCATTCGAAGTAACCAGAGGATGAGTTCCTGAAGTATTCCAGTCACTGGCCCAGCTGGACTTTTCAAAATTTGTAAAAAGCACTACATTGGGATCGGTTTCTATGTTTTCATCGTTCCGGTAATATTGTGCAATTCCACCTGATGAATCGTAATTTGAGATTACCGGATTGACAGAGATTTCATTATCCTTAATTACAATTCCTTTTCCAGGCAGTAAGTTATCCTGCTTATTATTCCAGTTGGTAATATCTGTCTGATTAATTGCTCCGGCAACGGAAGCTTCAAAAACAGGATCCGATTCGATGATTGATCCTGTTAAAGATTCGGCGGTTTTTGCATGTAAAGCATAAGGTACACTTAATATTTGGCTGGTTTCATTAATAGAATAGGCAGTTCCCCCAGTTGGATCTGTTTCGGTTTTAATAAAATAGGGTCCTGACGACCAATCTATGTCATTAAAATCAGGCTTCCACCATGATTTATTTCCTGTACCAACCTCAATATTTAACAACCCATTGGCATTGGTAACTGATGAGTGGGTTTCGCTATAAACTGCGGTTCCATTAATTGAATCTTGAAGTATACTGACCTGCATTCCGACAGGAGTATTTGCCAACAATGAATTATTGCCATCACGTATTATAGCCTGATAGCTCATTTTTTGTGGTGGCTGTGCCCAAATATCTGTTATTAATACAAATACAAATGCGAGTAAAATGAAACCAAATTTTTTCATCGTATTCTTTTTTTAATTAATTATTATCTGTTATTGAATGACCATTTTTTTAGTTTCGCTGAATTCATCTGTCGAAAGTTTATAAAAATAGGTTCCGGCAGCTAATGAATCTGCCTTAAATATGACCTGGTATTGACCTGCTGCCTGTTTCTTATTTACCAAAGTTGAAATTTCCTTTCCATTTGCATCAAGCACTTTTAATGATACTTGGCATTTTACAGACAGTTGGTATTTAATTCTGGTTGATATACGAAACGGATTTGGATAATTATCCGATAAATGAAATCCTTTTGAAGCAGGTATTAATTTAGAATCTGTTGATGACTGATTATTTATTTTATATACATGCCTTTCGTATGAACTGAAATTATCTGTAAATGACCCTGAAGCCGAAGTAATTGTTCTGTCTTCGAAAAGTACCTGTATAGTTGTTCCTTTTTCCAGATTATTAACAAAAAATGTAACTTCCCCGGCATCACTATTCTCGGTATTTACAGCAATAATATATTCAGAATCATCGTTGCCTTTTTTGTATATGTTCTCGATTTTACCTGAATTATCCAGGCAAAGCTCCACTTTTCCATTTACATCTAAAGTGTATGCAGGAGGCAGTAAGATATGGTTGATTTCGTTTATTTCAGTTGCAATTTGTGCTAATGTATGCCAGATAGCATTTGCTCCTGATAAATCCCAGTAAAATATTCCGTTGGCACCATGAATTAAAGCTAAATAAGCTTCGGCAAAACTCATATATGCCTGTTCTGCAGTTCTGTCATAAGCTTTTAGAAAAGCAATAAAGGGCTTTTCTCCCGAAGTTTCTTCTGTCAATAAATCGGCTCTGTTGCCAATTTCTTTAATAGATGACCCAAACGTTGGATATACATCAAAGCCCTGGTAATCTGCAATATCTTTATAATGGCCAAATGCACCTTTTCGCCAACCTATTTCAAGTGCATAGATAGGGTGGTCGGGGTCGCCTTTTCGAATGGCATCTTTTACCCCCATGCACCATTCAAGAGGTGCATAAAAATCGGGAAACCCTGAATGGTCAGGTTCGTCAACAGGTGACCAACCTAATAATGCAGGATGATTTTTGTGAAAAGAGCAGACATTGGTGATAAAATCCAGACACTCCTGCTCTGATGTAAAATATTCAGGCAGGACCGGATATCGGACATCATGCTGAAAAACGCCAATTGTTTTAAGACCCCTCAAATGACAGGCATCCAGGAATTCAGTAAACCCATAATGGTATGGCATTACATCCCAGATGTTCTTTTCTACATATGGCTGTTTTTTATTCATCCAGTTATAAAATAATAAAGTGTTGAATCCTGCATCTGCCACTTGTTGAAATTTAGATTCAGACATTCCTGTCCATCCTGCAGCCAGGCCTATTGGGAAAAATGGTTTTTCATCTGCAATCCAGGGGGAATTTCTATCCATTTCCGGCCAAATATTGTTGGCAGAAGGATAATAACCCGGAGTATCGGCTTCAACATTAAGTAAGTCCCTGGAGGTAGCAAGCTCTATTCTGTCAATTGCAAGGTCACTTTTCAATCCGCGTCCATAAGTCCCTTCACCAATTTTAAAGCGGTATTGACCATTGCTAACTTTAATTGCTGACAGAGGAACTGCAATTACCATTACTTTCCATTTATGATCAAAATTACCACCAAGGCCTCCTATTTTAATAAAACCTGATCCGTTATGAGCGAATACAGGTTCAGGACCATACAGGGTAGGAACGTTGTCCTTGTAACGTATGCCGAGATAAACTGAATCAACAGATGCAAGAGCAGTGGTGAAAAATTCAGCATATGTTGACATGCGTATGGTGCGTGCTTTAATTAAATCAGGGTTATCTGGTGCTTCTGTAAATACGCGGTATTCGGTTGGGGTTTCCTGATGCAGAAATTCTCCATAACTGCCATTGCCGGGAATATTCGGTCCTTCCCAATTGAACTGAACCAGATAAATATCGGAAGTAGTGGTAAAATCATCCTCGTCTCCAAATTCATTTGCAATTTTACCTTGTGCCTGCACCGCTGTTTGAACAGATAAGGCGAGAAGGAATAATAAATATTTTTTTAACCTGGCTGGCATTGTATTGTATTTTTACAAATATAAAGCTAAAGCTAATAAGAGGTTGAAATTAATGGATTACCATTACTTCATCCCAATCTTTTACCATTTTATTCCCATAAATATCCTCGGCTTCAATTTGAACTTTGTACAAGCCAAATCCCATTTCTTTAATTTTACTGCCGAAGACTCTGTCTGAACTTGTACGATCACCATTCTCACCATTATCGTATAGGTTTATTTCGAAAGATTTTACAGGTTCGCCTGCCATATCAGGCGTATCGGTCAGAGCAAATTTTGCACGAACTGATTTAATTTCACCACCATCATATAAATTAGCATGAATGGTATTGTCTCCGTACATTTTTACCCATTTCAGTTCAGGTGGTGTTTTATCGGTCCCCGTTACTTTTATTTCTACTGTTCCCCGCTTGATTATGTGATAGGGATAATCGGGTAACCAGTATTCAGAAAAAAACTTCACTATATGACCCTCCGGAATTTCAGAAGCTATAACCGGAACAGAATATTTAGCAGATGCTCCCACATGGTCGTAACTTCCCCATGAATCGGATTTCCGTATATGAATTCCTGCAGGATTAATAAATGGATCGGTTTCGTATAATAAGGCCCGGTGAAGCCGGCCATTATCATTGATTAAAACGACAATTGATTCTCCAGGGTTTGCAATTCCGTCACCATTCCCTTTTCCCAGAAAAACAGAAACAGTATCGTCTCCGGCTGCGGCTACTTCAAATTCTTTTCCGTCAGCAATAATAAAATCTGTTCTTTCCGGGCTATCTGTTTTAATGGGTACATCAATGAAATCAGTCCATTCATTTCCATTCTCATCCTTAATGGTCAATCTGAGGCGTTCCATCTCCACCTGATCTTTTACAAGAAAGGTAAATTCAACCGGTACGTCTTTTACTTCTCCAGGTTTTATATTTCCGATTATAGATTCTTTATTTTTAACAACAGCACTTTGTTTGAAGGGTTCCAAAATTGCTGTTAATTTTCCACTCTCCCCGGCACCTTTATTCAATAATTTTACAGATAAAACAGCTTCTTTATTATGAGTTGCCCATTCCCTGTTTTTGATTTCCCAGGACGCAACTGATATATTGGCATCATCTTCTTTTTTACTGATTCCAATCTCATGCAGATCACCATTGAGCATGATTTTCAATCTTCCATCTTCATCACTTTTTATGTTGTGAATTGTTGTTCTTTCTTTTTCAGGTTCGATATCAATCACCTGATAATGCTGGTTTTTCTCATAGATGGGAGGAGTTGTAATACTTACGTATACAAACGGCATTAATTCACCATCAGGCATAAAAGAACGTGATGAGCTGCGAAAGCCATGCTTTTCCACATTTTCAAGAATAGTAAATCCGGGAACATTTCTGTCAGATTCCACCTGGTAATCCCAAACCTGGAAAGAAGGATAAACATCGATATGATGCCATTTTGAAGGTTTGTCTGGTGGATTTTGAAAACTCTTCATCAAAAAGTCAAACATCTCACCGAGTCCCGCAGTTGAATGGGCTGCATCATATATTTCATACTCATAGTTATCCATCACCTGGGTCCATATTTTATTCATGTCCTGATGGTACGCTCTTATAAAATCTTTATCTCCATAATTAAGGCGAACATTTAACCCTTCATAATTTTTATATAATTCCTGGTGCCGGTATTCAACAGGAAAATCTATAGGTCCGACAACAAATTCGGTTGATCCGCAAAAATTTCCAGCGGCTGAAACCAGATGAGGATATTTACCAGCAATCCAAAAAGTCATAAATCCTCCCATCGAAAGTCCGGAGATTGCCCGGTGCTCTCTGTCAGCTATCGTCCGGTAATTTAAATCAATATGATTTACGAACTCAGGAAAATAAAGCGGGAATTGCCGGTACGTTTCTACGGGGCCTATATTGTGTGGCCTTAAATAGTATTCATCCCCAGGGCGTCGGTTATATCCGTCGGCCTTTACAACAATAACTTCATTATCTGCTACAAAATTGGCAATATTGTCTCCATCGTTACCATCTCCCTGATCTGCCTGAAAGCTTGATATACTCCCGAAATAGCGTTGAGACCATCCATGGTAATAATAAATTACAGGGTATTTTTTTTCGGGATTCATGTGATAATCCGGGGGTAAAAAAATCCGATAATTCCTGAATTCACCAAGCACATTACTATAGTGTCTTTTATCGATAATTGTTGCCTCCTGGGCATAAATCTGCCCGTAATTACAGAATAGATTAATAATAAAAAATACGGCAACTGCTTTTAAGATTTTGAATTTCAACATTGAATTTATACGGTTCATTTTATAGATTTATTCATTTAAAATATGATTTTCACTTATATATTTCATCTCTTCCTGAGATTTAAAATAATCAATCCAAATATAATGAAGGAATTTACCTTCTCTAACTTCGACTCCATGTACTGATCCTAAAGGAATATGCAATAATTCATATTCTTTAAAAAGAGTTTCCTGATTATCTGCACGTACTATACAATTATTATTTTGCAATCCAAAAAACAATTGTTCTAGCATCGGGTGATTGTGCTCCTTTATCTTATCCGGTCCGCTTGTTTCAACAGAACCCATACAGAAACGGGGTACTATGTTTTCAGGCAAAATCATTCTGTTAATTGTTTTTTTACTTTTTATTGATTCTTTGTATTGCCGGCATTTACTATATGTGTTAAAATAGGGAAGATTCTTCCGGTTTTCACTGAGAAAAAATAAGTCGTCATCCGATAACATCAATTCTATTTCCAAAACTTCCAGAATTCCTTTCACTGCATAAATGGAAACATCTTCCGTATCAGAAGGCACAAAAACAGCAATTTCTTCAGAATTATGGTAAGTACTATTTCCTTCTGTGATTATTCCTGCTCCCTTAAATAATAAAAAAATGCTCCGGGAATTTTTCTTTTTTTTATGCTTAAAGCCTTTTTCGGTTATTTTTAAATAAAATGTTTCAACTGTTTTAATTTCACCAGGTAAAATACGTTTTCGTATTGAATTCTCCTTGTCAATACTGAAGTTTTTGAATTCACAATGTTCTTTTTTAATTTCCATAAATTCGTTCCAGTAATTTATGTGAGGATTTTACCAACAGTTCGGGGCTGCCGGGCTTTACGATTGAGACACTTGACTCATATCCACCATGCTGTCGTTCTTCATCAGTCGGAATATAGGAAACATATTCATTGGCAATGCTTACCAGTATTGGTTTGTTTTCTGAATATGGTTTAATCATTTCCTTTCCTATCCGATTAAATATTTCTCCCTGTGTTGCCAAAATTACCTTATCGTTCATTTGAAGTGCAAACAGATTAATATCGAGTTGATTTTTTTCTTTCCATTCCGGTCGTATCATATTTTGAGATCCTGATGCCCGATAGAGTCCCCAAAATTTATTCTGCAAAATTCTTCTTTGCATTGGATTCGATTCTTTATCGTATTCTGCTTCCAATTCATCCATGGCTGTGTTAAGTTCTTCCTGCGAAAAATATAGGTTATCCAGCAGAGGCAGGTTTACAGGTTCAGTATACCATCCGAGTTTTGTGAGAGGTTCCCATGTTAGTTCGTCATATCTTTCAAGAATAAAGGAAGCTAAGTTTTCTCCGTAATTTTTGGCAATTGAATGGGAATAGTCTTTGTTAAGAGGTCTCAAATCACCACAAGGACCTTGTCCGAAGAGGGCGATACCTCCTAATTTATTTTCTATATTCTGTTTAAGATATCCGGGGAAATCAGCCGAAACATCGCCGTTCACTACTTTTGATGATACAATAACTGCATGAGCAGCAAAACGAATAAAGCTACCCTTCATTTCACCTGAATCCTTATCTCGTATGAATAAAGCCTGTAAATCATTATCAACTTCTCCGGTAGTAATGTACTTCTTTTCGGGTTCAAGATATCTTTCCGGTTCTACTCCAAGATTTTTTACCCAGTCGTAAATATGGTCAGTGGCATCGATGTAGTTATCATGGACAATACAACCGTCATTAAACATAACTGTTCGGGTACCTATTCCTTTAACATGAACCCGTCGGTTTATTACAAAATCTTTACCGTTCAGCTTTAAGTCAAGCGATGCAATTTCAACTTCTGATCTGTTTTCTTTAGCTTGTTTTACAGCATTAAAGACTGCCATTTGGTATTTGTCAGGTTCGATTTCCGGTGTAGCATGTCCATGAGTTGGAAGGAATAAAAGCCGTTCATTTTTTAATCCTAATTCATGAATCAACGGATATTTTAAATGATCCAGCTGTTTATATCTTAACAGTGTTTCATCTAATGTTATAATTGCCC
>JBEPWX010000022.1:2833-15931 GCA_041642235.1 Mariniphaga sp. | reverse complement strand
TTTTGCCCCGGTTTTACTAAAAATAAAAACCCCTTCAATGAAGGGAGTTTATAATTAAAAAATAGCTTTATGTCATTAAGAAGTAATGTTCTTGACCTTCGAAAAAGGAAAAGGGAAGTACAAAAAGGAGGAGGAGTAAAGGCCATTGAGAAACAGGCAAAGATGGGAAAGCTTACTGCCCGTGAACGCATTCTGGCCCTTCTGGACAAGAATTCCTTTCATGAATACGATCTATTTGTGGAACATAGTGCCAAAGATTTCGGAATGGACTCAAAAGTGCTGCATGGCGACGGAGTAATCATAGGTACTGGAACCATATACAGCAAACCTGTTTGTATCTTTGCCCAGGATTTTACAGTAGCCGGGGGGTCACTCGGTTTAATGCATGCACGTAAAATCACCAAAATAATGGACCACGCCCTAAAAATGAGGGTTCCACTTATTGGTATCAATGATTCTGGCGGTGCCCGTATACAGGAAGGGGTAAATTCCCTTGCCGGTTATGGTGAAATTTTCTTTCGCAATACACTGGCTTCAGGTGTTATTCCCCAAATTTCAGTAATTCTTGGACCCTGTGCCGGCGGCGCAGTATATTCTCCTGCACTTACCGATTTTGTTTTTGTGGTGGAAAACATTTCAAAGATGTTCATTACAGGCCCAAGCGTTATCAAATCGGTATTAGGAGAAGAAATTTCAATGGAAGAGCTTGGAGGTGCACGTGTACATGCAGAACTTACAGGCAATGCCCATTTCTTTGCCACAAGTGAACTGGAATGTTTTGAGCAAATAAAAAAACTTATCAGCTATATCCCCAGGAATAATGGCATGAAAGCGATGCCATTTCCTCCAAAACCTCCAAAAAAAGGTAAAAAAATTGAGGACATAGTGCCTGCTGATGCCCGGATTCCTTACGATATGCGCGACATTATCAAAAGCATTACCGACAGCTCGGAATTTTTCGAAGTAATGGAATATTTTGCTCCCAACATAATTATTGGCTTTGGCCGGATGGAAGGGGATACTGTAGGTTTTGTAGCCAATCAGCCTATGGTTCTGGCCGGTGTGCTTGATACCGACAGTTCCGACAAGGCAGCCCGCTTCATCCGCTATTGTGATGCCTTCAATATTCCTATTGTAACCCTCGAAGACCTGCCGGGATATCTGCCTGGAGTTGACCAGGAACATGCCGGTGTTATCCGTCACGGTGCTAAAATACTATACGCATATAGTGAAGCAACCGTACCCAAAGTTACTGTGATACTAAGAAAAGCATATGGCGGAGGTTACATTGCCATGAACTCGCGCCATCTGCGAGCAGATTTTGTGTTTGCATGGCCAACAGCCGAAATTGCAGTAATGGGTCCTGAAGGAGCTGCTAATATAGTATTCCGTAAAGAAATTTCGGAAGCCGAAAACCCGGAAGAAATGAGACAGCAAAAAATCCAGGAATACAAGGAAAAATTTGCCAACCCGTATGTTGCTGCGGCACAAGGCTATATCGATGAAGTAATTGAACCCAAAGAAACCCGCGGTCGCATTCTCCATGCCCTTCAGGTTTCGCAGAATAAAAGCGTTTTTCTTCCCAATAAAAAGCATGGAATTCCTCCATTTTAAACCAAAAAGAAGTTATGGCAGAAGAAAAAGAATTCAAAACTCTGGTAGTGCAGGGTGCAGTATACAAAACTACGTACACCTGGAAGTTTGAAAACAGGGTTAATTGGGAAGCTCCCAATCCTAACCTGATTTATTCTTTCATACCAGGAACCATCATCGATATTTTTGTAAAACCAAGACAAAAAGTAAAGGAAGGAGAAACACTTCTTTTGCTTGAAGCAATGAAAATGCAAAATCAGGTAAGAATGCCTTTTGATGGAGAAATAGTTAAAATCCATATTTCAAAGGATGAGGTTATACCAAAAAAATACCTGATGTTGGAAATTAAACCCAGTAAATAATTTCCTTTATATAAGATGAAGATTATAAGCCGTGCATTTATGTGCGGCTTTTATTTTTTAAATTTAGCCTGCCTCCTGAACAGGTTTCATCGGTTAAACAGCTTAAATGTTTTCCTCATTTTGCTGTTGTTAACGGTAACCAGGTATAAAGCCTGCGGTTTTATTCCCAATCCCGTTAAATGCAGGTATCGTTCATTGTACTCACCGGTATGCAAAACCTGCCCGGTTAAAGTGGTTACGGTTAAGTGATAGGGTAAATCATTTGTTCTTTCAACCTTTAAACCATTCCCGGAGAAAAAACATGTTGTTTCAGCATGTGCCGCTTCTTTGCCTGAAACTTCGGTAATAACATTCTCTTGAAGCCTTTCAATTTCAGCAATATCTTGGTAATAAATTTTTAAAGACTGATCTTCCCAACTAATAAAGTCTTCTGGTTTTATTACAAATCCTTCTTCATAAAGAACTTCATATCTTTCACCAAGATTTTTACATCGTTTTTTAATACCCTCGATTGAAAGCTGATATTGTTCATATGCTTTTATTGTCTGGTTATGTTGAGCATAAATATTCCCAAGCTTTTTATTGATAAACCAATACCAGCCATCAAAGCTAAACTCATTTGCAATTTTATCAGATAATTGTATTAATTTCTCATCCTCATTATTTAGTGTATATAAGCCAAGCAATAAATTGCAGGCTGAAAGTTCAACTCTTATCAGAGGAAGACGGTCATATGGAGGCGCACTCTCAATTAAATATCCGTGAGGTAATTGTGATGCTTCGTAATCAATTCTTTTTATCTCCTGAAAGTTTTTGTTGGATAGTATAGCCTCAGGGTTTCTCCTATTGCCAGGGAAGAGAAACCCGCTTGCGGGGGGAGGTGGTGATTTCCTGATGCCTGTTTTCTGCTTACATTTTTTACCGTTCACTTTTCGCTGGTAACTGGTTACAATTCACCATCCACCAGGCATTGTTTACCTTTTCTAAGGGATACCGATGTCTATTCAAAACGGTACCAAAAACATATGTTAAGTATTACTTTATTCGTAGTTAATTCGTAATTAAATCGTACTTTATTCATAATACCACGAATTAATTACTAATTAAACACAAATAAAGAACAAGTACACTACCACTAAAACTATGTTTTGGTATTTCATTGGTATTTATTTGAATCTGCATGAACAGCAAAGACCAACAACCTGTCCGACAGCGGCAAGAGGCCGTTGAAAATCCTGATGGTATATGAAATAAACGGCAAAAGTTTTATCCGTCAGAGGCTTTCGAAATGTACGGATAAAAAATTGCCGACAGCATTGACACAGCAGGAGCGGTTACAGGTGATAAATGTTTGCAGCTCTACCGGACCAGATATTATATAGGGGCGAAGCTGTTAAGTTATCCGGTAACAGCTATCGAATGGAGCATGGGAAAAGAATTTTTTAAAAATGAGAATTGTGCAAATAAAGGATTTACAGCACACTGAAGTATATGAAAGGACAAAAAAATCCGGTGAAAGAAGGAAATCACCGGCTGAAAAATATACCTGAAGGTATTTTATTCTCCAGATCTTCCGGTAAATGATGAAAGATGCCAAATACAGCCGATCCACTTCCCGACATTGAAGCATAAACCGCACCCGAATCATATAGCCAGTCTTTCCATTTTTTTATTTCAGGAAACTGGGGAAAGATGCTTTTTTCAAAATCGTTTGCAACCAAATCTTTCCATGAAGCAACAGGAATACCGGGAAGCTCATTCAGCGAAAAAGCAGGAATTGCCGGAACAACATTTTTATAAGCCTGAATGGTACTCACTGAAACATCCGGTTTCAGGATAACAATTTCATAACCGGATAAATCCAGTTCCAGCGGGAACAGCTTGTCACCAATTCCTTCGGCAAATGCCGGTTTATTCTCAATAAAAAAGGAACAATCAGCGCCCAGTAGCACGGCATACTCCATTAACTTCTCCCGGCCCATGTTAAGGTTAAAATAGGTATTCAGCATTTTGAGCGTAGACGCAGCATCGGAAGATCCTCCCCCCAGACCGGCACCCGTAGGGATAACTTTATGGAGATGAAACTGCACAGCAGGCAATCCGAAATCATTCTTTACTAATTCATATGCTTTCATGACCAGGTTCTCATGGGGTTCACCTTCAATACGAAGTCCGGAAAAAGTAATACCTGTTTTCCCCGTTTCCGCCATTTCGAGCGCATCGGAAAGTTTTATGGGATAAAATATGGTTTCAAGGTTATGATATCCGTCAGGGCGCCTTGAAACAACATGGAGTCCGATATTTATTTTTGCATTGGGAAAGACAATCATATCAGTAAAGCCGTTTATTCATTCTTAATAAGCTCATACTCTTCAGGCGTACCACATGTACAAATCAGATTTCGATCGCCCCAGGCATTATCAACACGCCCTACAGGCACCCAGAATTTATTTTCCTTCACCCAGGGCAACGGCCATGCTGCTTTGGTTCTGGAGTAAGAATGATTCCATGAATCGGAACTTACTATCCCGGCCGTATGCGGTGCATTCTTCAAAACATTATCATATTTATCTGCCTGACCCTGTTCCACTTCCTTAATTTCATCGAATATGGTATTAAGGGCTTCAATGAACCTATCGAGTTCTTGCTTCGACTCGCTTTCAGTGGGCTCAATCATCAGGGTACCATGCACCGGAAAGGAAAGTGTGGGTGCATGAAATCCAAAATCCATGAGGCGTTTAGCTATATCGGCTTCAGTAATTCCTGCTGAATTTTTCAGATGTCGACATTCCAGGATAAGCTCATGCCCGACTCTTCCGGTATTACCCGAATAAAGCACTCCATAATTATTCCCCAGGGCAGAAGCAATATAATTGGCATTAAGAATTGCAATTTTGGTTGCCTGTGTCAAACCTTCAGCCCCCATCATTTTAATGTATCCATAAGTAATGGGTAAAACCGATGCGCTTCCCCAGGGAGCAGCAGCAACTGTATTGGCTCCCACATGACCATTATTCATAATAGGATGTGAAGGCAAAAATTTCACAAGGTGAGCAGCAACGGCAATAGGACCCACCCCAGGTCCTCCGCCACCATGAGGGATGGCAAACGTTTTATGTAGGTTCAGATGGCATACATCAGCTCCAATAATTCCTGGTGAGGTCAAACCCACCTGTGCATTCATGTTTGCGCCATCCATATAAACCTGCCCTCCGTTTTCATGAACAATCTGGCACATCTCCACAATAGATGATTCAAACACTCCATGTGTTGACGGGTATGTTACCATAAATGCGGATAATACTTCCTTGTATTCTGCTGCTTTTTTTCGTAAATCTTCAAGATCGATGTTTCCATATTTGTCGCAATCCACAACCACGACCTTCATACCAGCCATTACTGCACTTGCAGGATTGGTACCATGAGCCGACGAGGGGATCAGCACTACATTTCGCTGTTCATCTCCCATACTCCTGTGATATTCCCTAATCACCAGCAACCCTGTGTATTCGCCGGCAGCACCTGAATTGGGCATCAGGCTGACATCAGCCATACCTGTTATCTCCGATAAATCGCGGCGTAGTTCCTCCATCATTTCATGATAACCCCGTGCCTGATTCTTTGGTACAAACGGATGAATTCCATTGAATTCAATCCAGCTGAGCGGCAACATTTCAGTAGCTGCATTTAGTTTCATGGTGCACGATCCCAGCGATATCATAGAATGAGTCAATGATATATCCTTATGTTCCAGCCTCTTAATATATCTAACCATATCTGTTTCCGACCGGTACCGGTTAAAAACCTCCTGCTTCATAAAATCGGAGGTACGTGCAAATCTTTTGTTGATAGTAAAACCTTCAGGATATTCAAGCACAGAAGGCCAGCGGCTATTTGCGGCCTTTGCAAAAACTTCCAGTATCCAGGTCATATCCTCACGATTGGTAGTTTCATCGATACTGATGCCTACTTCTCCATTATCAAAGTACCTGAAATTCATTTCCAGCTCAAGGGAAAGCCATTCAATGTCTTCACGTTTTACATGTTTGGGTAAAGCCAATCGAATGGTATCAAAAAAGTTTTGGTTCAATTGCCGGTAACCCAGTTTTTCCACTTCAACTGCAAGAAAAGTTGCGATATTATGAATTCGTTCGGCTATCCTTTTAATGCCCCCGGGACCATGATATACACCAAAGAAGCTTGCCATTGTAGCCAGCAACGCCTGTGCAGTGCAAATATTAGAGGTAGCTTTTTCCCGTTTAATATGCTGTTCGCGGGTTTGAAGTGCCATTCGCAAAGCCCTGTTACCATGGATATCTTTCGAGATACCGATAATCCGGCCAGGCATATGACGTTTATAATCTTCACGCGCTGTAAAAAATGCAGCATGAGGACCTCCATATCCCATGGGTACACCAAACCGCTGGCTATTTCCAAATACGATATCAGCACCCCATTCACCTGGTGGTTTCAACAATGCCAATGAAAGCAGATCAACTGCAACAGCCACTTTAACATCATACTGATGCGCTTTCTCCACAAGCCCGGTATAATCTATTATTTCTCCATCGGAATCAGGATATTGCACAATTACACCAAAAACATTATCAGAAAATTCGAATGATTGTTTCGGCATAACCTTCAGGTTAATACCCAAAGGCACCGAACGGGTTATCAACACCTCAAGAGTTTGAGGCCAGACCTTTTCGTCGATAAGAATAACATTCACCCCTTCCCTCTCCATTTTCCGCGAACGCAGGTTATGCATCATTACCATAGCTTCAGCGGCAGCCGTCGCCTCATCGAGCAACGAGGCGTTGGCAATTTCCATGGCTGTTAATTCACATACCATGGTCTGAAAGTTTAACAGTGCCTCCAACCTGCCCTGAGAAATTTCAGCCTGATAAGGCGTATAGGAAGTATACCACACCGGATTTTCAAGTACGTTCCGTAATATAACTGCAGGAGTTATAGTATCGTAATACCCCATACCAATATATGTATTGTACACCTTGTTCTTCCGTGCAAGATTGAGGATTTTACGGTAATAACGTCTTTCAGTCAAACCTGTCTGGAGCTTCAGGGGTTCGTTCATCCTGATATTATCCGGAACGGTTTGTTGAATTAATTCCTCCATCGAAGAGACCCCAATGGCTTTAAGCATTTCATTAATTTCGCCCTCGCCCGGGCCAATGTGTCTGTTAACAAATCGATCGTGAGACATCTGCCTGTTATTTAAAATTATTGTTTGCAAGTATAAAATATGCTATTCTGCCAGAAAATGATTTTAAACCAACATTTACCAGCTACTATTCCAATCCGATAATGAACTTGTTTCCCCAAGGTAATCAGGTAAGAAACGGGTTTGACTTTTTCTCATCACCCAATATGGTATCAGGGCCATGGCCACAAAAAACCTTAGTTTCATCAGGCAATTTAAATAATTTGTCTTTAATATTAGTGATAAGTTTTTGATGGTCACCCCCAGGTAAATCGGACCGTCCTATACTTCTATAAAAAAGCACATCACCGGCAATTAAAATATTTTCATTTTTTGAATAAAATACAACATGCCCTGGTGAATGTCCTGGAATAGGTATAATCTCAAAAGAAGTATTTCCAAATTCTAATTTTTCATTCTTTTGAAAAAAAGAATCCGGGGCTTCTACCGGAGCCATATCAAAACCAAACATTTGTCCCTGTTCTACTGCATTCACAATCCAGAATGCATCGTCAGGGTGAGCAATAAAGGGAATTCCATACTCATTTCTGATAAATTCCACACCCATAATATGGTCGAAATGGCAATGAGTATTGGCAATTAAAACAGGTTTAAGATTATTGACTTTCACATAATTTTTTATTTCATCATGTTCTTCCGGGAAATAAAATCCCGGATCGATGAAAATACATTGTCCTGAATCGTCGGAAACTACATATGAATTTTCCTGCAAGGAGTTTACTACAAATTTTTCAACCTTCAACATATCTTAATGATTTACTTTCCCTTTTAACAAAGGAACAAATACAAAGCCACCATATTTTTCAGTTTTAAATTCTTTTTCTGATAATCGAATGACCACCAGCATCTCCTGGCGTGTTTCATTTCCCACAGGGATAACCATCCTTCCCCCAATCCGTAATTGCTGCTTTAGCGGAGGCGGGATTTCGGCAGCACCTGCAGTAACAAGAATCTTATCAAAAGGAGCAAAATTAGGGAGTCCTTCATATCCGTCGCCAAAAAAGAAAGCTGGCTGGTACCCGATTTCGGGAAGGAATTTCTGTACTTTCTGAAACAGTTCCTTTTGCCTTTCAATAGTAAAAACTCTAGCCCCCATTTCCACCAGAACAGCAGCCTGGTATCCGGACCCTGTACCAACTTCCAGAATTTTTTCATTTTCCTGAATCTGCAACAACTGAGTCTGAAACGCAACTGTATAAGGTTGTGATATAGTCTGTCCGGCACCAATTGGGAAGGCCTGATCTTTATATGCAAAATTTAAAAATGAACTTTCCATGAACAAGTGTCTGGGAACTTTCCCAATAGCAGCCAACACCTTCTCATCTTTAATCCCTTTTATTTTTAACCCTTCCACAAGTTTTTTACGCATTCCCTGATGCCTTAAACTATCGTTTTCCGCCATCTCATCTTAATTAAAAAAACAAAAATACAGAACATAAATGATTGTTTAGGGTTGAATAATTGCAATATTAACACATATAGTTGATAAATTCACAGTTTAAAGCTTAAAACAGGAAAATCATAATTTTATATTTGTGGTATGCTCAACTTAGGATTAATTGGAGACATTAAACTGCTGGAGCCTTATGCAAAAAAGGCCAGAGAGAATCCGGAAATACATATCACCGGCAAATCGTCGGTTGGAACGCAACCTTTGCCAGACAGCTTCAGGCTTCAGCCGCCTGAGTTTAACAGAATTGAACTTATAGAACGGTCAGATATACTGTTCATCAACAGGTTTTCGTTGCTTCCATTTGATTTACTCTGCGAAATGGTCAAGAAGTCAAAACACATTTTCGCTACCACTTACCCCGACCTTTCCAATAATGAGATTGCTCAATTGTTGAAGTTAGCTCATGAAGCAAAAACTGTTATCCAATTAGCCAATCCATATTACTATCAACCTGCAATGCAATTGATGGCAGAAAACCTGAAGAAACCAGCTTTTGTGAATGTTTCTAACTATGGTAATGAATCGGTTGAAACAAATGTATTATTGAAACTACTATTAATGTTGAAAGATATTGCAGATACAATTCCTAAAAAGATTTCAGCTGTTTTATTCAGATCAGCTCCTGCAAATTCTCTATTTCATAATGTCCAGCTGGAATTTGGTGACGGATCTGTTATCAATTTAAGTTTTGGAAAAATGGATGACCACAAGGAATTTAAAATAAATTTGTACCAGCACAATCATTTTTCTGAACTTGATTTTATCCACGAAAATTATTCAGTTAATAATATTCCCATTGACTCCTCAGAGCTGGTAAGTTCAGATGAAACAGACACGTTTTTGAATTCAGTCCTGCAAAAAAGAAAAGCTGTAACTCATTTAGAAACTTATGCCATTGCCATGCAAATAATGAATATGATTCAGAAAAAACTGGAAAGATATTCGTCATTTTAAAAAAAATTAACTTTTATTGCAATTATTTTTGAATATCAACGTTTAGTTTTTACTGCATGCAAATGCAATTAAAAGAAGACCCGGTCCAAATAGAAGAAGCATGTAATGAATAGAAAATGGCAAGTTGTTAAGTACCTGGTCCTGGATTTTTTGGCTGCAGCCATTAGTTGGACCGTGTTTTTTATTTATCGAAAGGCAGTAATTGAACCTCAACGCTTTGGCATTGATATTCCAATAGAATTTACCACCCGTTATTATCTCGGTCTGTTTCTGATCCCAGTTTTTTGGATTCTGTTTTACTACGTTACAGGTTTTTACGATAATATATATCGCCGATCAAGACTAATTGAACTGGGGCAAACTTTCTTTACTTCACTTGCCGGAGTTATAGTCGTCTTTTTCACATTAATTCTTGATGATTACGTCCATAGCTATAAAAATTATTATCAGTTATTCTTTACACTTTTCGGGCTGCATTTCGGATTAACTTATTGTTTTCGGCTGATACTGACCACCCGGACCATTCACCGCATACATAAGAGAAAAATAGGCTTCAATACCCTGCTAATCGGCAGCAATGTAAAAGCAGAAAAACTTTATCAGGAAATGGCAAGACAGAGTCGTCCTGCAGGAAACCTTTTCGCAGGATATGTGGGGGTTGAGAACAATGACGACAGAATCCTGGGAAAATATCTTCCTCAATTAGGAAAGGTGGGGAACCTGAATGAAATCATACAAAGAAATAATATTGAAGAAGTTATTATTGCAGTTGAAACCCGTGAACAGGATAAGTTGAATTCCATATTAACAATTCTTGAAAACCAGCAGGTAACTATCTGGGGAATTCCTGATTTATATGATTTTCTATCAGGAACAGTTAAAACCACAGGCATCTATGGAAGTCCATTAATTAAAATATCCAACGGCTTAATGCCTACCTGGCAGGCCAATATGAAACGCTTGCTGGATGTGGCAATATCGGTAATGGCCTCAATTGTGTTTCTTCCCCTATTTCTTGTACTTGCTATCATGATTAAACACTCATCAAAAGGACCTGTACTCTATAAACAGGAACGTATTGGACGATTTGGAAAACCATTTAAAATATATAAACTCAGGAGCATGGTTCAGGATGCTGAAAACGGAATTCCGGCTCTTTCAAGTGAAAACGATAAACGTATTACAAAGGTGGGCCGCTTTCTTCGAAAAACACATCTTGATGAGATTCCACAATTTTATAATGTAATAAAAGGCGATATGTCACTTGTGGGGCCACGTCCTGAAAGGCGTTATTTTATAGAGCAAATCGTACAAAAAGCACCTTACTATACCCATCTGCACAAATTAAGGCCCGGAATTACTTCCTGGGGACAAGTTAAATACGGATATGCCTCAAACGTGAATGAAATGCTCGAACGCTTGCCATATGACATGATGTACCTGAAAAACATATCGTTATATGTTGATTTTAAAATATTAATTTATACCGTAATGGTTAGTTTTAAAGCAAACGGGAAATAAGAATTATTAAGATAAAACTTCTCCTCCTTTCTTCGCGGTTATTGCTTGTATAATATTTTGCCATTGTAAACAACCTCATCAATATTTATTCTGTATGTAAAGTAACCACTACTTTCAAAATTGGGTATGTATTCAACTTTATAAAATATTCCTTTCTCAACAGATTGATTAAGTATGGTTTTCACCAGTCGCCCGGCCGAATCGAAAATATCAATTCGTGCATCAGCAGATTTTGGCGACACAAATTCAATGTACAGCCTTTCAGAAAATGGATTAGGATAGGCACGAACATCGGATACCGAAATTAATCCGGATTCTGTTACCAGGTCTGTCTCCGAACTGCTCCCTGTATAGGTAGCATCCTCATCAAAATTAACAGCAACTGAATAGGTGCCGGAATGAACCTCATCAAAAGGGAATGCTACTGCGGCCGTACCGTTTTCATTGGTTATCACTGTCTCTGAATAACCATTAAAAACAAACACCAACTTTTTTCCTTCAATTCCTTCTTCGATGAGTTCATCCATCAAAACAGCCTCCATCTGAATTTCTCTCTGCTTAAGATTAACATCATTTTGAAGAATAAGAATATTAGCAGGTCGTTTTTCTACCGAAAAAACAGATGTACAGGAAGAAATATTTCCGGCACCATCTGCAGCCAGCAAATTGATATTATAGGTACCTGCTTCCAGTTCAAAACTTCCCTGCGAAGATAAAATGACCGGATCTCCCCCATTTATGGAATACATCGTAGTTTCTATACCGCAATTATCTGTGATTTCGGGAGCCCATTCTGAATTCAACGGCAAAAATGAATCTTCATATGGATTAAGGTATACTGCCTGATTGGTTACACATGAAATTTCCGGAACAATAGAATCAACTACTGTAATAACAGCCTTGCAAGAGGAGCTGTTTCCATAATTATCAGTGACAACTAATTCCACAATATTTTCTCCAATGTTTTCACAGGTAAACGATGTTAAATCAAGGTTCATAGCATGAATGCCTGAGGCATCAGACGAACTATTATCAATCTTGCCAGCTTCTATAACAGCATTTCCATCCTCATCCAGACCAATTTCAATATCAATGCAATTAGCCACCGGCGGGATAGAATCCGAAACTGTTACAATTGCCTTAGAAGCAGCACTATTACCATTGTTATCAGTAACTGTCAGTTCAATAGTATTTTCTCCCATATCAACCGATGTGAACGATTTAACATCTAACTCCATAGCTTGAATTCCACATGCATCAGACGAACCATTATCAACGTCTCCAGCCTCAATATCAACCCTTCCACCGGCATCTAAAAAAACTTCGATATCGTGAGATACAACTTCCGGCGATACCGTATCGGCTACAGTTACAATTGCATTGCATGTAGATGAATTTCCTGCAGCATCAGTTGCAGTGAGAATAACATTGTTTTCACCAATATTATCGCAATTAAAGTTGGATTCAGATACTGATAATTGAATTCTGTCTCCGGTGCTTCCATTATCAATATCGGCAGGATGAAGTACTGCCTGCCCGTTTCCATCCATGTAAAGAGTCATATCACTGCAAACTGCAACCGGGTTAACAAGATTATTTACTTTTATCAGACCGGAGTTATCGGGATGTCTCCCATTAGTCCCATCAAACGTTAAAATTTCTGAGGCAGCATAATTAACCAAATCAAGTTTAAATATCTTTCCTCTGTCCTCTATTCCTACCTGATAGGCTATTTCACCAAAATCCATCCCCAGCAAGGTGCTTTCAGAAACTTCCATCAATTTGCCAATAAATCCAACTGTTGGAATTTTCTTAATATCATTGAAAGCTTTAATATCAGGATTGTATTCAAAAATATAAATTCCTGCACCATATATTTTACCATTGGAAGCCTCCGTTAGTTCAACAGGCATGTTATTACAATCGTTTAATTTTAAAAAGTTCTCTTCATCAATACTGTATTCAAAAAATGT
>JBEPWX010000022.1:0-2823 GCA_041642235.1 Mariniphaga sp. | reverse complement strand
GACTTCCATTTGAAGCCTGTATTAATGAACCATAAGGTTGTTTTCCATTTTCTGCTTCATTAAAATCAAGCAGTTTTTTGTAAGCACCTGATGAAGGATTTAATGTAAATAAAACACCATGATCATAAATACCTCCCATAGTTGACATACCGTACAGTTTATTATCCTTTGCCTGAATCAGGCTGCCATATGGATTTCTACCAGTAACCTGCCCATCAAAATCGTGTATTTTAGTATACTTTTCTGTGATTGGATTAAATTCAAATATCACTCCTTTTCCCTGTGTTCCTCCTTCACTCGTCATGCCATAAAGCTTTGAATTATTTGCAGAAAAAAGGCTTCCTTTCGGGTTTGCACCATTTGATAAGCCATCGAAGTCGATTATTTTTCTGTATGTATTTGTTACAGGGTTGAATTCAAATAACACGCCGTAATTAAATATTCCACCTCTGCTTGTCATAGCATATAATTTTCCATTCACAGCATCCACCAGCTGTCCATAGGGATAATTACCTGTAGAACTGCCATTATTATTAAAATGCCTGGTGATATTTTCTGACTCAGGATCAAATTCAAAAAGATATTTTTCATTTTCAATAAAAAAAATATCTCTGCCCCAGAAATACATTTTGCCGTTTGAAGACACCACCATAGATTCCATACTACCATAATAATCCCTTAATCCATCATTTTGATAAGATATCTCCTGGATTATATCCTGATTAGGGTCGAATTCCATCAAAACAAATCCTACTCCAAAAGAATTATGTATTATTCCATATAAATTATCATTCGGGGCCAGAGTTAGGGTTCCAAATGTTCTAATGTCAAGAAGTCCTGTAAAATCATACTTTTTCAAATACGAATTCATTGAATAATTAAATTCAAAAAGCACTCCAAGGTTGTTTGCTCCTCCAAAAGGTGTTGTGCCGTAGAGCTTTTCATTCGATGCTTCGGTAAGGCTGCCATGAGGATTGCGCCCTGATTCCGCACCATTGAAATGGAACAGGGAACTCAACTGCTTAGCTTCGGGATCAAACCTAAAGATTACTCCATGATTGTTAGCCCCTCCCCATCTAGTCATTCCATAAAGCATGTTGTCAGAAGCTTCTGTAAGACTCCCCATAGGATTAGAACCCATATCTTCACCATTAAAATCTGCCAGTTTTGAAAAATTCCCCGTTTTGTAATCATAAATAAAAAGAACACCAGCATCCTTAGTTCCTCCCATAGAGGTCATTCCATACAAATTACCATCGGAACCTTCAATCAGGCTTCCTAAAGGTTCGCTTCCCTTATTTATGCCATCAAATTCAATTTTTTTTATGAATGTTTCAGTTGCGGGATCAAATTCAAAAAGTATTCCTTTATCATGAGTACCTCCTGAGGCTGTCATTCCATAGAGCTTTCCGTTTGCTGCATAAACCATACTTCCCGCACCATCTTTGCCTGATGCTCCACCGTCAAAATCAATAATTCTGGTAAAACTGCCGGAATCAATCTCAAACCGGTAAATCACACCATAACCATGTTGCCCTCCATCAGTAGTCATTCCGTAAAATACACCATCTGAATATTCCGTCATTTTACCTTCTGGTAACCCTTCCGATTCAAATGAAAATACCAACTCCTGATTGGAGGCGTTTTCATCCATTTTAAAAATTACGCCTTTATTTGAGTTGCCGCCAAATTTTGTCATTCCCCAGATTTCCTGGGCACTGGTATCTATTTCAAAATATAAAAATAGTGTAACGGTAATGAATGGATATATTATGGGGTTCATTTACTGGCACTGTATTAATATTTAATAGCTGAAAATTTAAAAAATAGTTTGAATCATGAAAAGCATGTTCTAATTTCATGAATCAAAAAAATAGAATAAGTTTATTACATTTTCTGTCCCTCTTCTGTAATTTCACAAACAAGCCGGAACCTTAAATTGTTGATTCAATTCTGCTGTTTAACAAATAGCAAATAGAAAGGAAAAGAATATTCTGAATCGAATGCAGAAATGAAATTATATCTCAATACTATCATTAATGTTATTTTTAATCTATATGAATTATTAAGACCAGTGATAATCGTAAGTTAAAGTAAATACCAAAAATTCACATACTTTAAAACCGATTAAAAATCAAAGATGGTTAATCTGTTCACTAAAAAGAATAAACATAAAACCGTTATTTCCCTTTCCTTAGAAGATAACATTAATGAGAAATCCGCTTACGTGATTATGCACCTTGAAAAGAATATTTTCCCAACTCAAGATAAACCGGACCTTCGGGTTTTAAAAGACTTTGATAAAAAATAATTTCGCTGATAATTGATGGTTGAAGTGAAATATCCTGAAGGTGACTGACAGCTTCAAAAAATGCTTTCTTGTTTTTCAGAAATTTAATTCGTGCAATTGTCAGGTGTGGCTTAAACGGACGTTTTTCTTTTTCGAAACCCAGCGGGAGAAGCAGATCATCAATGCTGTCTGCTAATTGCTGTAATGATTCTCCATTTTTGAAATTAACAAAAAGCACCTTTGGCATTCCCCTGCTTTTAAAGCACGCTATTCCTGCCGGAAAAACTGACACAGGATATTGTTTACCTGCAAAATTCATCAGAATGTCTTTTATATAAAGAGACTTTTCTTCTGAAGTTTCGCCCAAAAATTTTAAAGTAATGTGAAGGTTTTGTTTCTCTACCCATTTTATTGGTTCATTTGCCAGGTCTTTCTTTAATTTATCGATTTTATCGAGCAGTAATAGTTCAGGATTAATTTTTATGGCAATAAAAGTGCGCATACTTTCTTATTACAAATAACCAACTTCAATA
>JBEPWX010000021.1:0-16049 GCA_041642235.1 Mariniphaga sp. | reverse complement strand
AATTTCGAATGAAACCTATCTGTTCGATTTGGCCAAAATGCCCCACATACTTGTAGCAGGTGCCACGGGGCAGGGTAAATCGGTTGGAATAAATGTTATTATTACATCCCTGCTCTACAAAAAACATCCTTCTCAATTAAAGTTTGTGTTTATTGACCCCAAAAAAGTGGAATTGAATTTATATTCTGTACTTGAAAAACATTACCTTGCCAAATTGCCCAACGATGATGAACCCGTCATTACCGATATTCAGAAAGTAAAATATACCCTTAATTCGTTGAATGTGGAGATGGATCAGCGTTACGATCTGCTAAAAAAAGCACATGCCAGAAACGTGAAGGAATACAACAATAAGTTTATTAACCGTAGGTTAAATCCTGAAAAAGGGCACCGGTTTATGCCATACATTGTTGTAGTAATTGATGAATTTGCAGATTTGATAATGACTGCCGGCAAGGAAATTGAACTGCCAATTGCACGTATTGCGCAACTGGCCAGGGCAGTTGGGATTCATATGATAATAGCTACACAAAGACCTTCCACAAATATTATTACTGGTGTTATCAAGGCCAATTTTCCTGCACGGATAGCCTTTAAAGTGGCTTCGATGATTGATTCCCGCACCATATTAGATACTCCCGGGGCCAATCAGCTTATTGGAAAAGGGGACATGCTTATTTCTTCTGGCAGTAATATGACAAGAGTGCAATGTGCGTTTATTGATACCCCTGAAGTAGAGCAACTTTGTTCTTTTATTTCGGAACAACAGGGTTTCCCTTCGGCCTTCATGCTGCCCGAATATGTTGGAGAGGATGAGCCGGCACCCGGAGATGTTGACCTGAATAACCGTGATGAGCTTTTCGATGATGCAGCACGAATTGTGGTAGTGAATCAGATGGGGTCTACATCGATGATCCAGCGTAAGTTTTCAATCGGATACAATCGCGCCGGCCGTATTATGGACCAATTGGAAGCTGCAGGCGTGGTTGGTCCGAGTGAAGGTAGTAAAGCTCGTCAGGTGCTGATCCAGGACGAATATAGTTTGGAACAATTATTGAATAGCTTCAACTAAAATTTATTAATGAGAACTATTTTTTTATTTTACATAGCTTTATCTTTTGCATTTTTAGCAACAGCACAGAATGATTCAAAAGCCAAACAAATTCTTGATGAAGTAAGCAAAAAAACACGCTCACTGGAAACCATCACCGTGGACTTTATATTTTCAATGGAAAATGAGGAAATGGACATTCATGAAAAAAATGAAGGTACACTTCAGCTTAAAGGGCAAAAATATGTGATTGAACTTCCTGATGTGGGAGTAAAGGTTTATTCTGATGGAGAGACTTTATGGAATTATATGGATGATGGCAATCAGGTAACCATATCAACTCTTGAAGAAGGTGGCAGTGAACTGATGGACCCATCAACCGTATTTACAATTTATGAAAAAGGCTTTCAATCGAAATATACCGGAGAAAAGAAAGAAGGTAACAAAGTATACCATCAGATTGAATTGTATCCCGATTCGGAGGAGTATGAAGTAAGTAAGATAGTAATTTCTGTCGATAAATCGGATAATATGATTAAATCGGCCCGGTTGTTTGGTACCGATGGCAATTTGTACAGTGTTGAAGTGAAAAGTATGGATACCGGAATGAATTTGCCTGATTCATATTTTGTATTTAATCCAAAAGAATACAATGATTTAGAAGTTATTGATTTCCGTTAAAATCTTTTTTTTCAGGTTCTTGAATAGTTGATTTAAATAGTTTGAATGCAGTAGAAATTTCCATATAGGAGGCTTCACAATCTCTGCCAAACCTGCCACCAACATAAATGACAAGATCGTTCAACTGAAAAACATTCTCCCGTAAAAGGGAATGAATTGCTGCTTTTTGAATTTTAAGGCGGTTCTTTTTAATCTCACCAAAAGATGGAAATACTCCATAGGAAAGTGCCAGTTCCCGAACTACATGCATAAAATGACATTTGGCATATACCGGGATATTTGTGCGATATGCAGCCAGGTAACGCGCCGTTTTTCCGGAAGTCGTTGAAGTTACAATTGCCCGGGGATTCAGATCGCTTGCCGAACGGATGGCTGATTGTGCCAGGTAAGCAGGTATTTCGTTTTTTACAGGAGGAAGTATCGGTTCAAAATATTTATTGCGGTCAGGTTCAACCTTTTCAGCAATCCGGGCCATTGTTTTTACCGCATCAACCGGGTATTTCCCTATGGCTGTTTCGCCACTTAACATCACTGCATCTGCACCTGAATAAACAGCACTGGCAACATCATTCACTTCGGCACGTGTTGGTCTGGGTTGGCTAATCATGCTGTGCAGCATTTGGGTAGCAACAATTACAGGCTTTTTATGTAATATAGCTTTACGTATCAGGTTGCGTTGAACTATAGGAATTTCTTCTGGTGGAATTTCAATTCCCAAATCTCCCCGGGCGACCATAATTCCGTATGATTTGTCCAGAATCTCATCGATGTTCACAACCCCCTCCATATTTTCAATTTTAGAAATAATTTTTATCGGGCTGTTGTATTCATCCAGAAGTTTTTGTATTTCCATGATATCTTCCTTATTTCGGACAAAAGAATGTGCTATGAAGTCAATTTTATTTTCTGCTGCAAACTGAATGAACCACCTGTCTTTTTCCGAAAGAGCAGGAAGATTGGTTACTACTCCCGGAACATTAACACTTTTGTTATTTTTAATAATACCATTGTTCTCAATTCTGCAGGTTAAATATTCAGGAAATTTCTGTGTTACTAAAGCAGCAACAGCACCATCATCTATCAGAATACGATCTCCGGGTTTTAGGTCGGTAACGAATTCGGGGTGGTTGACGCACACATCAATATTGTTTTTTGAATTAAGAGCATAAGAGAATGTTACTTCTTGTCCTTCATCAACCAGCAAATCATTTTGCATGCTGCAGGTTCTTATTTCAGGTCCTTTGGTATCTATAAGTATGGCAATTTTATCTGAAACCGCGCGGATATTATCTATCAATTTCTTTCCCCCTTCAAGTCCAAGGTGTGCTGTATTTAACCGGGCAACATTCATTCCGGCATCGAATAATACCTGGATAAAATTTATGTCAGATTTAAAATCCGACAGGGTTGCAACAATTTTCGTTCGTCTCATATCTGGTGTTCTTTATGGCTGTAGTTTTCACAATACAGCTCTACTCTGATACCAATAATAAAGTCATCGTCGTGTTTTTTGTTCATACAGTCGTAAAACTATATACTGCAAGAGCATAGGAATTTAATCCAAAGCCCATTATGCAGCCACGACAGACCGGTCCAATAATTGATTTATGCCTGAAATCTTCACGTGTTAAGGTATTGGAGATATGCACCTCGACTACAGGTGTTGTTATGCCTGCAATTGCATCACGAATGGCGACTGAAGTGTGGGTATAAGCTCCTGCATTTAAAATGATACCATCGGAAGAAAAGCCTTTTTCATGCAATTTATTCACCAATTCACCCTCCACATTTGATTGAAACCAGGAGAAATCCACATCAGGAAAAAGCGTTTTCAATTTCTCATAATAATTTTCAAAGCTAAGTGATCCGTAGATGTTTTGCTCTCTTTTGCCAAGTAAATTTAAATTTGGACCATTGATTATCAATAATTTCATCTTATTTCTTTTTTAATATTTTTTATAGTAACTTTATAGTCAGTAAATCGTAGTAAATATCATAATAATAGATATTATTCATTAATGGTTACCAAAAGTATTAAATCATCTGGTTTTAAAACAAAATATGTTGATATGAAATGGGAGGAAAGCAAAAAAAATTATGAAAATTATCTGAAGCTTGAAAAGTCATTGTCTTCAAATTCAATTGCAGCCTATATAAATGATATCAATAAGCTAACAGAATTTCTTGGTAAAAATTATAAAAAAACAGGACCCGATCGTGTTAAGCTGCTTCACCTGAAGCAATTTGTAGAGTGGCTGAATGAACGGGGAGTAAGTCCTCGTACCCAGGCCAGAACAATTTCAGGAATCAAATCTTTTTACAAATATTTGTTGATCGAGGAAAAAATTTTGAGTGATCCAACTGCTTTACTTGAATCTCCCAAAATAGGTCGAAAGCTTCCCGATATACTATCGATGGAAGAAATTGATGAGTTGATTGAAGCCATAGATATAAATAAACCGGAAGGGCAAAGGAATAAAGCCATGCTTGAAACATTGTATAGCTGTGGACTTCGGGTTTCGGAACTGGTAAATCTAAAATTGACGAATCTGTTTTTTGATGAGGGTTATGTAAAAATTGAAGGCAAAGCTGAAAAGGAACGTTTGGTGCCGGTAAGCAGCCGGGCTATTGAGGAGATAGAAAAATATATTCTGAGTTATCGTGATAATTTGAAAATTCATAAAGAAAGTGAAAATATTCTTTTTCTGAACCGGAGAGGAAAGAAGCTTAGTCGTGTAATGGTTTTTACTATTATTAAAAATCTGGCAGAAAAAATTAATCTTAACAAAAAGATTAGTCCTCATACATTCAGGCATTCGTTTGCCACTCATTTGATAAATGGTGGTGCAGATTTACGTGCAGTGCAAGAAATGCTTGGACATGAGTCAATTCTAACTACTGAAATTTATACACATCTTGACCGGGATTACCTGCGTGATACCATTCATCAGTTTCATCCCAGGTCGTAGTCACATTTTATTATAATAAAGAGGCTAGCGGCCTCTTTATTTTTTTTTGGAAAAAAATAAGGTGTAACATTTCTTTTTGAATATGTTAAGAGAATGTTTAATTGAAAATTGAATTCAGTTAAATGAACTTCCTTAATAATGCAAAGTAGAAAATTATTTTATTTTTGTATTCATCAATAAGAATCAGTTATCAGTTTAAAAAGTTATTTATTAGGTAGTTATGAAAAAATTAGAATTAAGTAAGTACGGCATTGACCAGGTACATGAAATTGTACATAATCCTTCTTACGAGCAGCTTTTCGAAGAGGAATTACGTTCTGATCTGGAAGGTTTTGAAAGAGGACAATTGACTGAGTTGGATGCAGTGAATGTCATGACAGGAATTTTTACCGGTCGTTCGCCGAAAGATAAATTCATTGTTAAGGATGATACTTCAAAAGATACCATCTGGTGGAATTCACCTGGCTCTCCAAACGACAATAAACCAACCACACCTGAGGTGTGGACTGAATTAAAGGCACTCGTAGCCAAACAACTTTCAGGTAAAAGGTTGTTTGTGATGGATACCTTTTTGGGGGCCAATGAGAATTCCAGGTTGAAAGTTCGTTTCATTATGGAAGTGGCATGGCAGGCTCATTTTGTAAAAAATATGTTTCTCAGGCCTACTGAAGAAGAACTGGAGAATTACGGCGAACCTGATTTCGTAGTAATGAATGGTTCTAAAATTAGCAATCCGAATTGGAAAGAACATGGTCTGAATTCAGAAGTATTTACAGTATTCAATCTTACTGAAAAGATGCAGGTTATTGGTGGGTCATGGTATGGTGGTGAAATGAAAAAAGGTATGTTCGCCATGATGAACTATTATCTGCCACTGAATGGGATAGCATCAATGCACTGCTCTGCAAATATGGGAGAGAAAGGAGATGTGGCTATTTTCTTTGGATTGTCAGGAACAGGTAAAACCACTTTGTCGACCGATCCGAAACGTAAACTGATTGGTGATGATGAACATGGCTGGGACGATGACGGAATATTTAACTTTGAAGGAGGATGTTATGCAAAAACGATCAATTTGGATCCTGAAGCCGAGCCGGATATCTATCACGCTATTAAACGTAATGCATTGCTCGAGAACGTGACTGTTGACGAAAACGGTAAAATCGATTTTAGCGATGGTTCTGTAACACAAAATACCCGGGTTTCATACCCAATTTACCATATCGAAAACATTGTAAAACCAGTTTCAAAAGCTGGTCATGCGAATAAAGTAATTTTTCTAACTGCCGATGCATTCGGGGTAATGCCTCCTGTATCGAAACTTACACCGGAGCAGACACAATACCATTTTCTTTCAGGCTTTACGGCCAAACTTGCCGGAACTGAACGTGGCGTAACAACACCACAGCCTACCTTCTCGGCATGTTTTGGAGCTGCATTCCTGTCGCTTCATCCAACAAAATACGGCCAGGAACTGGTTAGAAAAATGAAAGAACACGGAGCAGATGCCTACCTTGTAAACACAGGATGGAATGGGACAGGAAAACGCATCTCTATTAAAGATACACGCGCAATTATCGATGCCATCCTTGATGGTTCAATTGAAAAAGCTGAAACTAAAGTTATTCCTATATTCAACCTGGAAGTACCAATAGTCTTGCCAAATGTGGATCCAAAGATTCTTGATCCACGTGATACTTATCAGAACAAGGAAGATTGGAATAAAAAAGCCATAGACCTGGCGAGTCGCTTTATTAAAAATTTCGAAAAGTATACCGATAACGAAAAAGGTAAAGAATTAGTTGCAGCTGGTCCTCAACTTGATGCAAAAGAAGTTAACGTTTAATTATATACCTAAAAAAAACCCGCCAGGTGAGGCGGGTTTTTTTAAGAGTCCTATTATGCTGTTTCATTTATAAAGGAAAGCTTTATCGGGACCATTAAAATTATGCAAAATTAATTCAATTACGATTATCACAGTTCCCCTTTGTAATTTATTCTTTGAGCTTTACCCCTGGTAAAGGTTTATCAGAGTCAGAAAATCCAAAATTCGGAAATAGAATAAATATAGTTCATTCATACTTCCCGATCTATTTTTCCCCGGTTGTAGGAAAAATATATTCCTGTCGTACTGAGTAAGGAGAAGCTCAGAAAAGAATATTTCATGGCTATTAGGAACAGGTGGTCGGGGACAGTTTCTATGGTCTGATTTCCAATGAATCCGGCAAAGAATAGAGTGGCAATCGTCATGCTGGTAATCTGGCCTACCACTCTCATTGTTGCTGCAGTACCCGAGGCCAGTCCCAATTGATGCTTACCCACCGAACTCATAATTGTATTCATATTTGGTGATGAGAAAAAAGCAAATCCCAACCCTACCCAAAACAGTACCATTACAATCAACCATATGGGTGTGATGTTTGTAAGCATTGAAAACACCACCAGGCCAATTGTGCACATTGTCATGCCAATAGTGGCAAGATACCTGGGTTGAATATGATCAGAAAGTCTTCCTGCAATAGGTGAAAATAAGGCCATGACAGCAGGCTGTGCCACAAGAATAATTCCTGCCTGGCGTGGTGTCATCCCTTGTATTTTCTGAAGGTACAGGCTAAGTAAAAAAATAATGGCAAAAGTAGCGCTGTAGTTAATTAATGCTGCCAAATTTGAAAAGGCAAACAGTCGGTTGCGGGTAAATAAACGAGTTTCAAGTACAGGGAATGCTGAACGATTTTCCACCTGCCAGAATATAATCAGGGCCAGTGTACCAGTCCCCATCATTATCCATCCCTGATATCCGGGTATAAATGAAGATCCATATACAAGCAATATCAGTCCAATCATATAAAATATGGTACCCTTAAGATCGATTTTCTTTTCAGAACCTTCTTTTGGCTGGTCTTTTCCCAGAAACAGAAAGGCAATGGTAGTGGTAATCAAACCAAAAGCCGATGCCACAAAGAATATGGAACGCCACCCCAGGTACTGCGTCAGAAAACCACCTGCAAAGGGTCCGAATGCCAAACCCAGGTAAACTGCAGAAACAGAAAATCCAAGGACTCTTCCCCGATGCTGAGGGGCGAACGCTGATACCAAAATAGCAGGCCCGGTTGTACTTGTAAATGCAGCCCCAATACCTTGAATATACCTAAAAAGAATCAGCAGGAAACCAGAGGGAGCAAATCCGCAAATAAGCGATGCAAGTGTGAACACTATAACTCCAGTCTTAAATATTTTACGGATGCCTGTTAGATCGCCCCACCGTCCTACAGGCAATAAGAACATGGCTGTGGCCAGCAAAAAAGCAGTAATCACCCAACTCAGCCTTATGGCATCCAAACCGAAACTTTTTTCGATGGCCGGCAGGGCAATGTTGACCGATGAAATTAAAAAAGTCCCCATAAATGAGGTGATTGCCACAATTGCAAGTATTGAAACCTGTTTTTTTGTCCAGTTCATTATTTTTGTAATTGAAGCGACAAAAGTAATGTTTGCCGACACAATACCAGAATTTTGTTCAGCAGGTTTATACTTCTATTGTAAAAAAGTTACATTGAAACATGTTGATAGATAAAAGTTTTGGCTTTAAATGTTTAAATACATTTTTTTTAAAAATACTATCTTTTTTATTTAAGTTTGCTTAAATAATCGGAAATGTATTCATCCTTTAAAGTTGATTTGTACTGTTGAATATACCTCGGATGGTCTAATGTTATAATTGATTTAAATAATTTCTTCCTGGAATTTAAATGGTTCACATACTTTGAATTTTTTTTTCCAAGTACGTAACAGACAGTTGTATCAATGCCAAACCTTATTTGGGTATCTAAACATTCCAGAAAAAAAGGTTCCATGGCTGTAATTATTTCAGCAGAATCGTAATAATTAAAATTAATCCAGTTGCCTTTTTTATTTTTTAAGACAAATCCCAGGGGACTAACTGCAGTTATAAAATATCTGTTATAAAATATTTCAGGTCCTCCAAACTTATCAATCATGTCGTAGATAAAAACAGATGAAGGTTCATGTGTGGTTACAGATATTAAATTAATCTTACATATTTCTGTCAATCTTTTTGTATCTGTGAACGGAATCCCCGTTACTCCGGCACCCAGTCTTCCCGGATTTATTCCTAAAATTAATTTTCTTGTTTTGAAATCATTATAAAATCTTTTATAGAAAATTTTGGAGATGGGTAAAATTTCTTTATTTGTTTTAAATGGATTCATAATTCTTACTCCATCGGGAAGATCTCCAGTATAATCAAGTTGCCTGTTAAATTTAATAACTTTATCTGCAAATGTTTTCATCAATAATAAATAATCTAAAGGTTATAAATTTACAATGCCATACAGAACACCAGCCAGGAAAAATTATCAGGATTTCTGTAAATTGAAAATTCCAATATTGCAGGAAAGAATCATATTGTTATACCTGATAAATTATTCCCGGATATGCAATGTAAAAATTATTAATTGGGTTTTTGTATTTTTTTATCAGTAGAATTTATAACGGATAAAATCACACATCTTGAAAAATGAATATGGGCTATAAAAAAATGACAGAAACTTAGAATAGCTATGGTATATTCAAGTGACTATATTGATATAAACAGGTGTGCTATAGGATTATGAGTAATTTGTAATCAACCTAAAAAATAATGCAGGACAATATATTTTTTATCAACAGTAAGCAGTTAAGATTTATTTAAAATTTCGTAAATTGCATATCAGTAATGTATTTATAATTTAAAGAATAAACCGCAGGAATATATGAATGATCAGGTATCTGGTATATCAACCTGGCTTCCGTAATTTTAATAATATGAAGAATTGTCTGGATGCGGGTATCATGCAGCTGTAAATTAATTTAAAATTCAAACATAAATGGAAAGGATTTCAAAAGAATTGAAAGTAGATCTGGTAGCAAGAGAGGCATATCAAAAATTTGTAACTGAAATTAATGAATGGTGGCCAAAGGAATACACATGGTCGCAGGATATGCTGCATGAGATTTCTATTGATGCTCAAAAAGATGGTTTGTGCAGTGAGATTGGACCGTATGGTTTCAGGTGCGATTGGGGGAGGGTAACTGATTTGGAAGAAGGTGCATTTATCGAACTGAAATGGCAAATTGGTTTCAATAAGGAGCCCGTGCCGAATCCCGACAAAGCAAGTGATATTATGATTGAATTCTCAGAGGATGATGAGGGAACGCTCATTGTTTTTCAGCACTTTAATTTTGGGAATCATGGAGAAGAGGCAGAGAAATACAGAAGCTTAATGGATTCGGACCAGGGATGGAATTACATTCTTGGATCTTTCAGGAGGTATTGTGAGAATCTTGAAAACCCCGATGAAAATCCTTCAAATGATTTTGAATGATGGATTTAAAAGAAAAGCCGGTTTATAAGTATTATGTGATTGGATGTCCTGGCGCAGTTGTGCAATTTTATCCCTAAGCTGCAAGTGAACTGCGGGTCAATATGAAAATGGAATATCATGGTGTGTAATTGAGACACTTTACTCCGACGACCATGGGTTGCTAATTACCGATGTGGCTGTGGAGAGTCTCCGCGTGAAAGAAGAAAACAGCATGGCACAAGCTTTTATATAAAGCTGAGCTTGGTAAAAACTGGTCCGAAAAAATCTGAACCAGGGCTTTGGAGTTGATGGAAGAGAAAAAATGGGAAGATGATTTGCTGTTCTAACATCAGTGACAACAGAAATTATACCTCCCAATTGACTGCCGAGAAACAAATTTCATAAAATGACCCTACTGTAAGGATAAAAATATGCAGATTATGTTCATGTTCGAAATAATATTATTTGTATCGAATGCTATGATTTTTTGGCATAACCCAGAACTTTTACTTTCTATTAAATTTTAAATATTTATGTTTTCAGATATTTATGCATAAATGTAGTGTCAGCCTAAAAATTCATTTTTGTATGACAGGTAGAAATTGGTAAAAATATAAGATGCATGTATAAGTGCATCTTATATTTTTATTTTTGTTGAATTTTATTACCTGGATTTCAAGTTCAGGTTTATAATTATCTGAGATTAAGAGCTTATATTTTGAATGTTTCTCAATTCTAAATTGCAGGTGTTGATTCAATTCATTCCAATTCGTGAATTATTAATTGACATCTGTTATGGTTAAAAAAAACAACAAGCTTTAATAATTGCATTTAAATTTTGTTATGTTTTTTGAATAAATGCAACTGATTAATTAAAAGACACCCTACTTTAATAATAAGCAAATTATTTTTGTTGGGCAACATCAGTCATGTCTTTTACAATTCCGTTTTTATCAACTTTAATATGTATTTCTTTTGCTATTTCAAGAACTACATATGTTTCTTTTACTTCCACAATACGGCCATAAATGCCCCCTGTGGTAACTACTTTATCTCCCTTGGCTAATCCTTCTCTAAAATTGCGGATTTCTTTCTGGCGCTTCATCTGTGGGCGGATCATGAAAAAATAAAATACAACCACAATTAGAAGTAAAGGAAGAAAACTCATTAACGGGTTGGCATCCTGTCCCTGGGGTTGCATCATCAACAGATTATACATCATTATATCAGTTTTTATAATTAAAAATTTTCATTAATTCTGACGGTAAAAATAACCATTTGTTTTGATATATACATGAAACACTTTCTATTTTGCTATGCTTCACCAATCAATCCACGTCCTGCTTTATTTATTTTGTTTGAATTTTTTAAATCTTTAAGTGTTTTATCAAGAATTCCATTAATAAAGTTTCGACTTTTTTCGGTGCTGTAAAATTTCGAAAGCTCAATATATTCATTCATTGACACTTTAGTGGGGATGGAAGGAAAATAAAGAAATTCAGTAATTGCCAGTTGCATGATCAGGATATCCATAAATGCAATGCGGTCTATATCCCAATTGCTCGAATGCTCCTTTATAAGGTTACGCAGTTCATCATGATTAATGATGGATTTTCGTAGCAAATCTTTGGCGAATTCTCTGTCATCCTCATCTTTAAATAAAGGCATAAGGTTTTGGTCGGAATCTGAGTGAGGATGGAATTTCTTAAGGGTTTTTGAAATCATTGAAACAGTATATTCAATATCGTCGTTCCAGTAAATGCTTTGTTCTTCAAGGACTTCGTGTAAGTCTTCGGTAAGAAGTAATATGTTGTTGAATACCTTATCAATAAATTTCCGGTCGTCGAGAAATGAACGATTTGAATCGGTCATATATTCTTTATAAAAATCCGCTTCTATAAGAAACTGGTATAATTCCTTCACCAGTTCAGGGTTATTCACCCAACTAAGTTTCGATTGTTTCAGGTACGCATTTAGCTGCCTGTTTTGCCGCAGTTGTTGGATTACCTGGTTATTGATAAATTTAATATTGGGATGTAAATCTTCATGTGTAGGTTGATGTTTATTTCTTCTGATTTCTATTCGCTGTTCGGCATAATCGGCAATCTCGATTACAAGGGCCAGGAGATAATGGTACAGGTCGTATGATTTCCGGATACAAAAGAACAACTCTTTTTCTGTGTTATTCAGCGATTTATCGGTTGAAGTGTAGTAGGCATACAACATTTGCAATACCTTGGTTCTGATAATCCTTCTGCTAATCATGCTTTAATGAACTACTTATTTTGTGGCGTAAAAATAGTACTTTTTATTGAACCGATAAGAAATCCCTGGTTTTTCAGGAATATTAAACGGAACATTAATTTTCCTGCATTTTGAGGCAGGTGAAAACTTCAGATAAAGAACTTTTATCTTCAGAAAGAACAAAGAGCTGGTCATTTGGTTCGAGTATAGTCGCCCCGCCTGGGGTAATGTATTTACCGTTGCGTCTTATAAATGAAATTAGTGTATTTTTAGGCAATCCCAATTGAACGATTTGTTTTCCGGAAACCTCACTGTTTTCAGGAATTACAATTTCGGTAAGTAGTGATTTTATTCCATCTGAGAGTTCCATGTCTTTTTGGTTGCGTTTTTTAAGTTGCTCGGGCAGAATTACCTTAAATCCTTTTGCCACAGCTGCAAGGCTTGTTCCCTGGATCAGGACTGAAGTGATGGAAACAAAAAACACCACATCGAATATTATATTAGCTTTTTCTGCCCCGGCAATCAGCGGATACGTTGCAAATACTATAGGCACCGCACCACGAAGCCCTACCCATGAATAGAACAATTTGTTGCGATTCGGCATTCGGAATGGTGCCAGGCTGATAAAAACACTTAACGGGCGTGCAACAAATATAAGAAATGCTGATATCAATAATCCCACTCCGATTACAGGTATTATCTGGCTTGGAAACACCAACAGGCCCAGAGTCAGGAAGAGTATAATCTGCATAAGCCAGGCGAAACTGTCGAACGATTTCAGTATTTTCTTCTTGTGTATAAGTTCTTTGTTACCCAAAATAAGTGCACCTATATAAACGGCCAGAAAACCGTTTCCTCCGACAAAGTTGGTGAATGAGAACATGAAAAACATTATAGCGATTGCCAATACAATGTATAATCCCTCAAAATCGAGCCTGATTTTATTGATAGCCCATACCGCTGCGTGACCTAAAAGAAATCCTAAAAGCCCGCCAAGGAACAATTGCATAAAAAAGATGGAAGCAATGGCAGAGAAACCTGCATTTTGATTCACTACCAATCCTGTGAAAAGAATGGTGAGTACATATGCCATCGGGTCGTTGCTTCCGCTTTCAAGCTCTAGTGTGGGACGTATGTTCCCTTTAAGTGCCAGGCTTTTAGAACGTAAAATTGAAAATACAGCCGCTGAATCGGTTGATGACACAATACTTCCAAGCAGCAAGCCTTCAAAAATGGTAAAATCAGTAATAGCCCAAACAAATGTGCCAACAGTGAACGCTGTTAGAATCACCCCTGCCGTAGAAAGTGAGATGCCTTGCCAAAGCACCGGTCTTACCGATCGCCAGTCTGTATCCAGCCCTCCTGAAAACAAAATAAAGTTCAATGCTACAATTCCTATGAATTGGGCTGTGACGGGATTATCGAAGTAAATACCACCTATACCTTCTGAGCCGGCAAGCATGCCAATGATGATAAACAAGAGGATTACAGGCACCCCAAATTTGTATGAAGTTTTCCCTGCAAAAAGGGAAATAAACAACAAGATGGAACCAATTAATAATATATTTTCAGTAGTTAGAACCATTGAACATGATATTTCATCAAAAATAATCAAAATAACTATATTTGTTGGCGGATGTATTCGCTATGAAACCAGGCACTACTTTTCATGAAGTAACTGGACAAGGTAATTTTCTACAAAATTTACAGCAGCCAGTTGGAAAGGAAAAAGAATTCCATCAATCTTTTTAGGTTTCAGGGGGGATTTTATTTTCTTCAACGTCTGTATCATTATCTTCCTCTGCTTCTTCCTCTTCCCAATCGAATTTATCGCGACGTATCTGATAACTTCTGTAATAGAATGCCAGTACAATTCCTGAAACAGCGCCCCAAAAGTGTCCTTCCCAGGAGATGGAGGGATCGATGGGAAAAACTCCCCAAATGAGACCTCCGTATAAAAATACTACTACCACCGACAGGGTAAGTAGCCTGACATCGTTACGGATTATTCCACTGATAAAATGAAAAGAGGCTAATGCATACACCACACCGCTGGCACCAATATGCCAGGCTTCCCGACCCGCAAGCCATACTGTTAGTCCCGATAAAATATAAAGAAAAAAAAAGATACGGTACGAGATGTGCCGGTAAAAATAGATTAGAGCAAAAAATAGGATAAAAAATGGAATAGAATTCGACATCAGATGATTGAATCCTGAATGGATGAAGGGGGAAAAAAGAATACCTGGTAACCCTTTCAGATGAAGTGGATAGACTCCAAAGTTAGCCAGGTTGAGGTCAAGGGTTCGTTCTATAAGTTCAATAAGCCAAAAAGCTACAACAAAGGCACCCGGAAAAATCATACTGTGAAAAAATATTCGTTTTTCAAGTTCAGGATCCAGTTTTTTGGGATTGCTGGGATAATAGTTGAATATTTTCATTTTTGCAATAAGGTGAAATTTTGGTGGGTAGCCCCTTCATTATACATTAACTGGATTTCAACAGTGTTTTTATTAAGAGGGCGAATTCACGAATTTCAGTTTCAGTGGTATCGAATGTAGTCATCCAGCGAACTTCCGACTCTTTTTCATTCCAGATGTAGAAGAAAAAATGTTCCTGCAGCGGTTCAATTATTTCTTTTGGAATTTTTGCAAATACACCGTTGGCTTCAACTGGATATGTAATTTCAACCTGTGGGATTTTCGAAACCTCTTCTTTAAGATATTGAGCCATCCTGTTGGAGTGGGAGGCTGTTTCTTTCCATAAATCATCTTCGAAATAAGCCAAAAACTGCGAACTAATAAAACGCATTTTTGAGAAAAGCTGCATACTTTGTTTACGCAAGTATTTTGTGTGATCTGAAAGTTCCGGATTAAAAAATAATACAGCTTCACCCATCATCATTCCATTCTTTGTTCCTCCAAATGAGAGGATATTCACACCACAATCTATTGTAATAGCTTTAAAACCCATGTTTAGAGATACTGCAGCATTGGCAATACGTGCACCATCCATGTGAAGAAACATATTATGGCTATGAGCAAGATCAGCAAGTGCCCGTATCTCCTTTGGCTGATATACGGTCCCCATTTCAGTTACCTGAGAGATGGAGATTACCCTTGGCTGAGAATGATGCTCGAAATCGAAGCCTTTTAAATGAGGTTCAACCAGCTCAGGAGTGAGTTTCCCATTAATGGGTTTTACTGGTATTAATTTGCAACCGGTGAATTTTTCTGGAGCTCCACACTCATCTTCTTCAATATGAGAAGTTTCAGCACAAATTATAGAATGAAAGCTGCGGGTAACGGATGAAAGGCCTAATACGTTAGCTCCTGTACCGTTAAAAACAAAAAATACTTCTGTATCTGTTCCAAAGGTATCTCTGAAAATTGCAATAGCTTTGGCTGTATAATGGTCATCACCATATCCACGTACATGCCCCTGGTTAGCATTCATCATCTCCTTAAATACAGCTGGATGAACACCTGAATTGTTATCGCTGGCAAATCCTTTTCTCATATTATTAATTGTGGTTTTCTTTTATCTTTTTCAATTATAAACAAAAATTGTATCAAATGTTTAAAATCATTACATTAAATTCTGGTTCTTTTTTTTAATACCTGTTCAGGTGACAATGCTCCATCTAAAATGTTTCATTAAAATAAGGAAAAATCACCTATTTTTGAAAGTATTGCACAATATAACGAGAAGAGAAAGCAGAAAATAAGTGTCTTCATAATA
>JBEPWX010000020.1:0-16464 GCA_041642235.1 Mariniphaga sp. | reverse complement strand
AGAAAAACCATTACCAGCACAAAAATATACTGCGACACATTATCATCGTACCGTTTAAAGAACCATCTAGCCACCAGGGGAAACAAAACCATAATTATCGATGAAGAAACAATAAATGACAGGGTAAGGCGAAGTGCAAAATACCGGTCTATGCTTCCCGACGTCATGCCTACAACAACTGCCAGTACCAAAAGTGCAAGTACATTTGTGATAAGGGTACTACCGACAGTAATATTAACTGCCTTATTTTTCGAAATACCCAGTTTACTCACAATGGGATAGGTTATCAGCGTATGAGAAGAAAACATGCTTGCCATCAGTACTGAGGTCATCAATGAATAATTCAAAAGGTAATATCCGGTTAATGTACCAAGTACCATTGGAATTATAAATCCATACATCCCCAGCGCCGAACTCTTCCAAACATTCTTCTTAAAGTCGGCCATATCGATTTCCAGGCCGGCAAGAAACATGATGTATAGAAGTCCGGCGGTGCCCGACAAAATTATGCTGCTGTCGCGCGTTATAAGGTTAAATCCAAAAGGACCAATTATTGCCCCGGCGATAATTAATCCCAACAGATGGGGAATTTTTACCCTATCGAGCAGAATAGGGGCAAATAATATAACAAGCAGAATAACAAGAAACTTTAATACCGGATTCACCAGTGGTAATGTGGTATCTATGGTATTAAACAAGTGCATGAATATAATCAGTTAAAAAGCCAAAGATATATAATGCCACTGAAATTATTAGTTTTTATTTCCGGCAGGATAATTAACCTGAAATAAATTCTGAATCTTAAAAGAAAAAAAATTTGCATTAAATACCCAATTTTTCTTCTTTGAAAAATGTGAAGGTTGCTTTCCTAATGTGAAGTTCAAAGTTCCTTAAGAAGAACAAAAAAAAATCCCACTAACACAATCTTCCAAATGGTTTTCAACACTATTTCAATTCAATATTACTTCGTATTTTCTTCATATTCTCTCCATATTAAATTCGCGTTTTATCGAATTTAATATGGAGAGAATATGAATTAAATGCGAAATCAATTCAAGGTAAATTAATCAAAGATATGATTGAGAAATAGCCCTGACATTCTTCAAGTAAGTCCTTTCATAGCTTATCCCATTTCAACTCACAAATCCTTTATACTAAACAAACCGATTTTTAAACAGTTATTTATAATTTTGCAAAAACATTCAGGGAAAATTGGAGCCTGCAAAATTTCTAAAATACTTCAAGGGGCATGATCACCTTGACAGCATCGTTAAGAAGCTGAATGCCCCCCCGGGTGGAAAACTCCACCTGCAGGGACTTGTTGGCTCTGCCAAAACAATACAGGCTGTAAACATTTTCAAAAAGCTGAAGCAAAACATGGTGCTTTTGCTCAACGAACGCGAGGAAGCCGCCTATTTTTATGATGATCTTAATAATCTGGGGTTTGGGGAGTCCACCCTGTTTTTTCCTTCATCGTACAAGCGCTCCATACAGTACGGTCAGCCCGAGCAGGAGAACATTGTTCAACGGACCGAAACGCTGAACCAGATACGTGGCGCAGAAACATCCTGCCTAATTGTTACCTATCCGGAAGCTTTAGTAGAAACGGTCATATCGCAGATCAACCTCGAACAGAATACCCTGCAGGTGGCTGTCGGTGATAAAATTTCAATCAGCTTTATTAATGAATTCTTGTACGAATACGGCTTCGAGCGGGTCGATTTTGTCTACGAACCCGGCCAGTTCTCAGTAAGAGGCAGCATTGTGGATGTTTTTTCCTACGCCAATGATGATCCCTACCGGCTCGACTTCTTTGGCGACGAAGTGGAATCGATACGTAGCTTCGACATAGACAGCCAGATTTCGAAGAAAACTTTTAAAAAGATAAACATCGTTCCCAACATTCAGGGTGAAACAATGGAGGGCAGCCGCATTTCACTTCCTGAGTTTTTTGGTAATAAAACGGTTTATTTCAGCAATAATCTGAACCAGTTCTTCCACCAGGTTGATGATGTGCACCGGCAAACCATTCTGGCAAAAGCGGAAGAGGAAAGCCTGCCCGGAAGGATTGTTTCTGGAGGGGTACTTAAGAAGCAGTTGCAACAGAAAACCGTTTGCGACTGGGGCAACGATCTGGCATTCAAGGCGGATGAGGAATTTCGGTTTAACAACTCCCGTCAGCCGGTGTTCAATAAGAAGTTCGACATGCTGGGGGAGAATCTTGAAGAGCATCAGAACAACGGGTTTGAGGTGTTTATCCTGTCAAACCAGGAAAAACAGATTGAGCGGCTGCAGGCTATTTTTAAAGATATAAAAGCCACAGTTCATTTTACCCCGGTGAATTTCACCGTGCATGAGGGATTCGTGGATCACGATTTAAAAATCTGCTGCTACACCGACCACCAGATATTTGAGCGCTACCACCGGTTTAAGCTGAAATCGCGAAAGGAGCAAACAGTGGCCGTGTCAATGAAGGAGCTAACCAAGCTGCACCCGGGCGACTATGTAGTTCACATCGATCACGGCGTCGGGAAGTTTGCCGGCCTGGTGCGTACTGAGATCAACGGCAAGATGCAGGAGGCCATCCGCCTTATCTACCAGAACAACGATTCGCTTCTGGTGAACATTCATTCGCTGCACCGTATTTCAAAATACAAGGGCAAGGATGGTGGCGAGCCATCGCTGAACAAGCTGGGCACCGGCGCATGGCAGAAGATGAAAAACCGCACCAAGGCTAAGGTGAAAGACATCGCCAAAGAACTAATTGCCCTGTATGCCGAACGCATTGCTGAGAAAGGATTTGCTTTTTCCCCCGATTCGTACCTGCAGACAGAGCTGGAGGCATCGTTTATTTATGAAGACACACCTGACCAGGAAAAAGCCACTGCGGCCGTGAAGGAAGATATGGAGAAATCGATTCCCATGGACCGCCTGGTGTGTGGCGATGTAGGTTTTGGAAAAACAGAGGTGGCCATCCGGGCAGCCTTCAAGGCGGTAACCGACAACAAGCAAGTGGCAGTGCTGGTGCCTACCACAATCCTGGCTCTGCAACATTATAAGACTTTTTCTGACCGGCTGAATGATTTCCCGGTGCGGGTGGAATACATCAGCCGGTTTAAAACAACCGCCGAAATAAAGGAAACCCTGGCGGATCTTGCCGCCGGGAAGGTGGACATCCTCATAGGCACCCACCGGCTGGTAAGCAAGGATGTAAAGTTTAAAGACCTGGGCCTGCTTGTCATCGATGAAGAGCAGAAGTTTGGTGTGTCGGTAAAAGAGAAGTTGAAGCAGATCAGGGTGAACGTGGATACCCTCACACTTACTGCCACACCCATCCCGCGCACCCTGCAGTTTTCACTTATGGGCGCACGTGATCTTTCTGTAATACAGACACCCCCACCCAACCGCTACCCCATCATTACCGAGGTGCATGGGTTTAACGAGCAGCTTATCCGCGAAGCAATTCTATACGAGGTGGCCCGAAACGGGCAGGTGTTTTTTATCCATAACCGGGTCCAAAATATTTACGATGTGGAAGCTACCATCAAACGCATTGTACCGGGGGTTTCCACTGCGGTAGGACACGGACAGATGGAAGGTCCGAAGCTGGAAAAGGTAATGCTGGGTTTTATTAACGGCGATTACGATGTACTTGTGGCTACTACCATCATCGAATCAGGTCTTGACATTCCCAATGCCAATACCATAATAATCAACCATGCTGAAAATTACGGGCTAAGCGACATGCACCAGTTACGGGGCCGCGTAGGACGGTCGAATAAAAAGGCTTTCTGTTACCTTATCACTCCTCCGCTTGCAACAGTTAGCTCCGAGGCACGGCGCAGGCTGAAGGCGATAGAAGAGTTTTCCGATCTTGGCAGCGGCTTTAACATTGCTATGCAAGACCTGGACATCCGCGGGGCCGGTAATTTGCTGGGTGCCGAACAGAGCGGGTTTATTGCCGACATTGGGTATGAAACCTACCAGCGCATCCTGAACGAAGCCATGCAGGAACTGCGGCAGGAAGAGTTCAGTGGGGTGTTTAAGAAACAGGATGAAAAACAGGCCCAGGCTTTCCTGAACATAAAATTCACGCAGGACTGTCAGATCGATACCGACATGGAACTTCTACTGCCGCAAGAATATATTCCCGGCAGTTCGGAAAGAATGTTACTGTACCGCGAGCTCGACAATATCGAAGATGAAAAACAACTGGCAAAGTTCCGTCACGGTTTGGAAGACCGCTTCGGCAAACTACCTCCTGAAACCCGCGAACTTTTGGAAGTGGTAAGGCTACGGTGGAAGGCTATCTTACTGGGTATGGAAAAAATTACCCTGAAGGAAGGCAAAATGATCTGCTACTTCATCTCCGACCAGCAGTCGCCGTTTTACCGTTCGCCGCTGTTTATGAGCATTGTGCAGTATGTACAAAAAGGCAAGTTCAGGGGGCAAATGAAAGAACGCAACCACAAACTCACCCTCACCTTTGCCAATGTGCCGAATGTGGAAACTGCGGGATATGTTTTGGAGGAGATTATTAAGGAGGCGGGAGTTTGAAGGGTTGGAATAGTTAGAAATTGTTTGAATGTTGTTTCAGGTTTATGTGGTTTATATTGTTTAAGCAGCTGAAGGGATGTCATCCTCTTAGCGGTTCGTAGTTTTTTTAAACGGAATTTTTGCCATTCTTCCTAAAGTTCTTTTATATCCACGTCCTTTTTTTGTTTTATTTTAGCTTTAAGCTGTGGGCTTGGTTTGATTAATCAATATATGTCTCTCTCAATATGTTTTTTAGTTCTTTAATTTCAGGTTTTGACAGTTTCCCCAATTGTTTTATAATCCTCTGCCTATCAATAGTTGTTATCTGATCTAAAACAATCCAACCTTGCTTGTTGTCATGTTTAACTTCTACTCTTGTAGGATATTTTTTCGAATTCGTAGTCATTGGGGCTACTACAACAGTTCGTAGATATTTATTCATCTCATTTGGAGAAATCACAACACAGGGTCGGGTTTTCTTTATTTCACTGCCAATAGTCGGATCAAGATTAACAAGAATGATTTGATATTGATTTATTTCCATTCTTCTATGTTTTCATCGTCAAAAACATCATCAAAAAGCAATCTGTCATCTCCTTGTTCTGACATTTCTTTAAATGCCGCTTCCCATCCATTTCTCGATTTCGCCAATGGTTTTATTATTATCTGTCCTGATTCCAGAATCAAATCAACCTTATCCCGTAAATTATACTTTTCAATAATTGTTTTGCTAAATCTGATTCCCTTAGAATTGCCTATCTGAATAATCGAAACTTCCATATCAATCCTTTTTAAATGTAATTACAAAGTTACCACAAATAATAAAAAAAACAAATCTTTGGAATTTCATTTCATGTGGAGTAAATATACTGTACTTCCAGGAGTCCGATTTTAAAGATTCTTTTCCAGCACCTGCCGATAAGTAAGCTGATCGGTATCCTTGTTTTTTCGGATAATGGAGATACTACCATCGGTTTCCATAATAATGGCCTCCACCTTGATTAAATCGCCGAATTTCTTTTTTCGCACTGCCCCCATCAAATCATCTTTGTTGATTCTTTCCCTGCGCATGTTCTTTTCAATAAAAGCTCCGTTATAATAGAGCAATGCAGGCTGTGAAGTAATGAGTTTATGAAAAAACTTTGAGCGGATTTCAAGCCAGGCTATCGCATACTGAAGGATTACCAGAAGCAGAAAAGCAGTAAGTGCTTCGGCCACCGAAACTTTGCTGGCAGTAAGAATTCGGCCAAATGCTGAACCCATTGCAACTGTTATTATAAAGTCGAATGCATTCATGCTGGCAAGGGTCCTTTTCCCGGAAACTCGCAGAATAAGAATAATTCCAATATAAGTAAGAGTTCCAACAACTATAATGCGAAAAACAGGCTCCCAGCCGCCCCAGAAAAATACAATATCATTCATTATTTATCCTGATTTAGGCCATTTCCAGGCACCTTTATTTAATAATCCAAGTATGAGTTTTCTTCGTTCTATTTCTGCTTCCATTTTTTTCCGATACTCCTTGTCCGGTATTGTCGGAATTCCTTTTTTTTGGAGCAAATTTATATCGGGCAAATGTGGAACTTCGTCAGCGGCCTGAATAAATGCCGACCTCAGGGTAGTAAGAAAGCTGCTGACCGATTGTCGTGCTGAAGAAAGAATGGTTTCGGCAGGCTGGTATTTCTCCTCCACCCCAAGTTCAATGAGTGTAAGGGCATCATCGAGAATGGCAATGGCCACATCCTGCGATTTTTCAATCCGGGCAGCATGGTAGTAATGAAGAATCGGGAAGGCATTGTGCTGCTCATTGCTGGTTGCCAGTTGCTGCGATAGTGCATCAAGCTGAAGTTCAATGGCGCCGAAACCTTCACCGGTCCATTGTTTGGCAACAAACTCTTCGGCTGTTTTCCCGATACTTGTTATTTGTCCGGCAATGGAACGTTTTGCCGCAACAGCCGAGATAACCTGCAGAACGTAAGTTATTGAAAGGGTAACCATAGTCATGCCGGTAAATGAAATAAAAGAACTTATTACCTGCCAGGTATCACTTCCCGGTATATAATCACCATTGCCAACTGTGAACATGTTGTAGGATGTAAACCACAAAACATCGGTAAAATCGATGGGTGGGGATGCGCTTCCGGTCTGCAGCGACTGGGGAGTGGAATAAAAGATAAATGTCCAGCCAATCCATATGCTTATAATCCACAAAACAACAGTTGAAATAAGAATGAGGGGACCTGCAAGACTTAATTTCCGATCGTTTTGTGAACTGAACAGCAGACGGAAAATTTTCCATATAAAGGTGGTAAACCTTGAGGTGACAGGAGCCGAATTCCCGTCGACCCATAAGGTGGTCCACAAGCCTTCCACCAGGCCCCATACGACAAGCAATATTCCTGCCGCTAAATAAAGTTCATTCATATCAGTTGCTGTATAAGTTATGTGTGCTTGTTGTAAAATACTTATTTGTTATAACAACTAAAGCCACAGCAGGTTTTCAAATAGTTGGTGGTTAATTTGTTGAGGGTAGTTTTTTTTCTACCCTCACATGATTTAAAATTTTTATCAAAAAGTTTCTAACTCTGCATGTGTTATCAGAAATAAATTAAGGTTGATAAGTTTACTTTTTGAAAGGTTTTATCCTGCAGGAATCAGCTCCTGTAGAAAATTTTATGGGTAGTACTATAAGAGAATAATTAAGGATTAAAAAAGAAATATAGCTATATGTTTCAGGTACAAAAACATTCTGTTTCCAAAATATATATTTTAGTTATATTTGCCTTACCTAACAAATGACATTTAATCTTGATAAAAAACGAATAATCTTTTTGAAGAATTGGACCAAAAAAGGTAGTTTTTTGTTTTTCAATTTTAACTTTTTTGATTTTCATAAGTCAAAGCTAACTGAGTTAAACAAAAACCTAAATAAGAATATTATAAAGTTTAAAGCACGTGGCAACAAAAAGCATTTTTCGAACATCAATAACCATAGTACTGGTTTTGGTACTGGCAGCAATTATTTTTTATCCGAAGCTAAAGCCCATGTTTGGGCAGGAATCAGGATCCGGTCCACAAGCAGGGCCAGGAATGGGCGGAGGGCCGCAGGCATTGTTTGCCAGCGGTTATGTGCTGGTTCCTACCCGAATGGATGAGATGATTTACAGCACGGCATCCTTGTTACCCGATGAGGAAGTTGATTTGGCATTTGAAACTTCAGGAAAAGTTGTAGGGATATATTTTGAAGAAGGTAGCCGGGTACAAAAAGGAAAATTACTGGCTAAGATAAATGACAGGCCGCTGCAGGCTCAGTTAATGAAGTTGCAGGCCCAGAAGAAGCTGGTGGAGGAACGGGAATTCAGGCAGCGACAACTGCTCGATCGTGACGCCATCAGCCGGGAAAGCTATGACCAGGTAGCCACCGAATTGCAGTCGATAGAAGCCGACATCATGTTAATAGAAGCGCGTATTGCCGAAACCGAGCTGCGTGCCCCTTTCGACGGCATAGTAGGTTTGCGGTTAATAAGCGAAGGAGCCTTTGCATCTACCCAGACTCGAATTGTACGGTTGGTAAAAAACCGTCCGCTGAAGATTGAGTTTTCTATTCCGGAACGGTATTCCGGCGAAGTTACTGCCGGATTTCCCATCCAGTTTGCACTGGATGGCTATACTGAAACTTTCGGAGCAAAAGTGTATGCCATAGACCCTAAAGTTGATCTAAACACACGTACCATTGTTGTAAGGGCAATGTACCCGAACAGTAATGAAGAATTGAAGCCTGGAAGGTTTGCCAGCGTTAAGGCATTACTGTCACAAATTGACAGTGCCATTTCCATTCCAACCGAAGCACTGATACCTGAGATGGAAGGGGAAAAAGTATACATTCTTAAAAATGGGAAAGCTGTTGAACGAAAAGTATCGACCGGGCTACGCACTGAATCACAAATACAGATTACAAAAGGTTTGGAATTTGGAGATACGCTGCTCACCACAGCAATTCTTCAGTTACGTGAAGGATTATCCATACAACTCGATACCTTAGTTACCAATCAACAATTAGTAAGTGAGTTATGAGCCTTTCATCAGTTAGCATAAAAAGGCCTGTACTGGCTACTGTATTTTCACTGGTTATACTGCTATTCGGAGCAATTGGGATGACCTTTCTGGGAGTGAGGGAATTTCCCAGTGTTGACCCTCCCGTAATATCTGTAAGCACCTCCTACCCGGGGGCCAACTCCGATGTTATTGAAAGTCAGATTACGGAGCCCCTGGAACAATCGATTAATGGCATTCCCGGTATCCGTACACTTACCAGCAGCAGCAGCCAGGGGAGAAGCAGGATTACGGTTGAATTTGAGCTTTCTGTGGATTTGGAAACCGCTGCCAATGACGTGCGCGATAAAGTATCGCAGGCACAACGCTATTTACCTCGTGATGCTGACCCGCCAACAGTTTCGAAAGCCGATGCCGATGCCGAACCCATCCTGATGATTGCAGTTAAAAGTCCAAAACGGTCACTTCTTGAACTATCGGAAATTGCAGAACTTACATTTAAAGAACAACTGCAGACCATTTCGGGAGTGAGTGGAGTTCTCATCTGGGGAGAAAAAAGATATGCTATGCGTATCTGGCTTGATCCTCAAAAATTAGCCGGATACCAAATGACACCGCTCGATGTGCGCAATGCCATTATGAGGGAAAATGTGGAACTTCCGGCAGGAAGTATTGAAGGAAATACCACGGAGCTTACCATCCGCACACTAGGACTGATGACCACTCCCCAGGAGTTTAATAACCTGATTCTAAAACAAACAGGAGATCAACTAATCAGGGTTCGTGATATAGGCCGGGCAGAATTAAGTCCCGAAGATCTTAGAGGTATTATTAAAATGGATGGTATACCGATGATTGCGGTGGTTATTATACCTCAGCCGGGTGCGAACCATATTGAAATTGTTGATGATGTTTATGAACGGCTGGATTTTATAAAAAGGGATTTGCCGGAAGATGTAGGAATTGAATTTGGTTTCGACAACACAGAATACATACGTTCTTCAATTAGTGAGGTGCAGACAACTATTTATGTAGCATTTTTCCTTGTAGTAGTTATCATCTTTTTCTTCCTGCGTGACTGGCGTACCACCATAATTCCGATTTTGGTGATTCCTGTTTCACTGGTAGGTTCATTTTTCATCATGTACATAGCAGGATATACCATTAATGTGCTGACATTACTGGCCATCGTGCTTTCTATAGGGTTAGTGGTGGATGATGCCATAGTGATGATGGAAAACATTTATGTAAAAATTGAACGTGGTATGAGTCCCCGGCAGGCTGGAATGGAGGGGGCAAATGAAATTTTCTTCGCCATCATTGCCACCACCATCACTCTGGTAGCCGTATTCTTCCCGATCGTCTTTCTGGAAGGTATGACCGGAAGGCTATTCCGGGAATTCAGCATTGTGATAGCAGGGGCTGTAGCCATTTCATCATTTGTTGCCCTCACTTTTACCCCTATGCTTTCAACAAAGCTTTTAAAGTCGAGACAGAAACACAACAGATTTTACAACTGGTCGGAAAAATACTTCGTCAGGTTAAACAATGCATATCAGCAATCGCTTGAGAATTTTCTGAAGCATAAATATTTTACTGCGGCTATACTTGTGGGCTCCCTCTTTCTGATTTACAGTTTATGGAAGGTAATACCAGCCGAGATGGCTCCACTGGAAGACCGCTCCCAAATGAATGCAAGGATTACGACCGCCGAAGGAGCAACTTATGAATATACCTATGATTATGTAGAAGATATTGGTAAACTTGTTGAGGAAATAATACCTGAAAGAGATAAAGTTATCACTATGGTTCGGGGGACTTTTGCTTTTGTAAGGGTAACTTTAAAAGATCCGGATGAAAGGGAACGTTCGCAGCAGGAAATAGCAGGTCATTTGACATCTGAACTCAGGAAAAAAACGAAGGCCAGAGCCCACGTAGTTCAGCGATCAACCTTTGGAGGAAGAAGGGCTCGTCCGCCCATTCAGTATGTACTCCAGGCGCCTACCATCGAAAAATTAAGAGAGATTTTACCCGAATTTATGGCAGAAGTGAACAGCAATCCCACTTTTGTGATGCCTGATGTTGATTTAAAATTTACCAAACCAGAGCTTCAGATTGAAATCAATCGTGACAAAGCAAACCTTTTAGGAGTTTCAACCCAAAACATCGGGCAAACCCTTCAGCTGGCACTCAGCGGGCAACGATTTGGCTATTTTATAATGAATGGCAAACAATACCAGATATTAGGTGAGCTGCACAGGCAGGATCGCAATAAACCACTCGATTTGAAATCGCTTTACGTACGGAACGATAAAGGCCAAATGGTTCAGCTCGACAACTTCGTTACCCTGAAGGAATCGACAGCACCTCCTCAGCTCTATCGGTACAACCGTTTTGTGGCTGCTACTATCTCATCGAATCTGGCCGATGGTAAAACCATCAGCCAGGGGATTGAAGAAATGGATCAGATTGCAGCAAAGGTACTTGATGATTCCTTCCGTACTGCACTGGACGGCGACTCCAAGGATTTTATGGAAAGTTCATCGAGTCTGATGTTTGCCTTTGTGCTGGCTATTGTGCTAATTTTCCTTGTTCTGTCGGCACAGTTCGAAAGCTTTAAGGACCCGATTATAGTTATGATGACCGTGCCGCTGGCTTTAACCGGAGCTTTGTTTTTCATGTGGTATTTTAACATTACTATGAATATTTTCAGCCAGATTGGTATCATTATGCTTATCGGGCTGGTATCGAAGAATGGTATCCTGATAGTTGAATTTGCCAACCAACGCAAACTTGCCGGAATGAATAAGCAGGATGCCATCCGGTATGCCTCGGCAGCACGTTTTCGCCCTATTCTGATGACCAGTCTTTCAACCATTCTAGGTATTCTTCCACTTGCATTAGGTTTTGGAGAAGGAGCACAGAGCCGCGTAGCGATGGGTACAGCAGTAGTAGGTGGACTTTTTATTGCAACTATTCTGACACTTTACGTAGTACCGGGAATATACCTGCTTATTTCAAGTGAATCAAAAAACGTAAATAAAAATACTGATAACATTGAAGAATCTAAGATCCCTGCTTAAATTAACACCTCTCATACTGACACTTTTTTTTAATGCACCTGTAAAAGGGCAGGAAGTTTATGATCTTAGCCGGGCAATCGTAACAGGTCTGGAGCAAAATTATTCTGTAAAGGTAGCCCGTAACCGAGAAGAAATTGCAGATAACAACTATACAAAAGGGAATGCCGGTTTTTTACCTACCATTACCACAACCAACAGGTTTGGAGGCAATATTACATCGACAACACAAAGCATGACCGATGGTTCTAAAAGAAATACCAATGGTATTCACAACACTACGGGGACTGCAGCCATAAATCTCGATATGCCATTATTCAGGGGTTTTAATATTCAAACCACTTGGCAGCGGTTAAATGAGATAAAACAAATGGGGGAACTCAATACTCAAATGTCGATGGAAAATTTAGTTGCTCAAATAGTTTCGGAATATTATTACCACATTCAGCAATTAAATCTTTCAACTAATATGGATTATGCTGTTTCACTTTCCAGGGAACGAGCACGTATCGACGAAGAACGCTACCTCCTGGGAGCTTCCTCGAAACTTGAACTTCTACAATCCATAGTTTATCTTAATGCAGACAGTTCCAGACTGGCACGGCAAAATGAGGACATACTTGAATCGGCAGTAAGGTTAAAGACTCTGATGTCACTTGATAACCTGGAAGAAAATATTGTATTGGAGGATACTTCTATTATTTACAATCCGAAACTGGTTTATGAAGAGCTACTTGAATCGACTCTTGAATACAACACAGGCCTGCAGATTGCCAGGAAGAATCATGTTATCTCAGAGCTCGATTACAAAATAATTGCTTCGCGTGCATATCCATATCTAAATCTGTTTTCAGGATATAACTACAATTATCGCGGCTATGGTTCGGGAACCATTAGCGATTATGGCGAACTGGCATTAAGCAATCAGCAAAACAGAACCTTCAATTATGGTATTTCATTGGGCATGGACATTTTCAACGGGTTTAACAGGCGCAGAGAAAAAACCAACGCTCTTATTGAAGTTGAAAACAGGGTATATCAACTCCAGGAAATTGAACAGGAAGTGAAAGCCGAGTTGCTGACCATTTACTATGCATATGAAAACAACTTAAGGCTGGTGGCTATGGAAGAACAAAACCTGGAGGTGGCTCGTGAAAATCACGAAATTGCACTCGAACGTTATAGGTTGGGAGCTCTGTCAGGACTTGAACTGCGTGAGGTTCAAAAGAGTTTGCTTGATGCAGAAGAACGTCTTATATCTATTAAATTCCAGACCAAACTTGCTGAAATTTCATTGATGCAAATTTCTGGCAGAATTATGGAGTATGTCTAATAAATTCTGCAAGCCAGTTCACATACTGAAAGTTTAAGTATCCGTTTCCTGAAACTAATGGGATGAGCTAAAATGAAGGTCTCAGGCATTCAGCAACAAAATCACAAAAACGAATTCCGATTGTTAAGGGGTTGCCGACTCCCATTATGCATCCATCCATATTTGCATAACAGGTATTCCCTTATCGGGCAAGCTAAATTTCAAGATAGATACCACCTGCTATCCAGCAAAATCAGGTGATATCTGGAGCAATCCAATGGACTTGGAACATGATGTAGAGGTACTGGAGGATTCGTTTGCATTGGAAACTTTCTCACCTGTCAATCCCGATTATCATTTTGATAAAAAAAAGGTTTGATCAAAAAAGTACATTTCCTTAAAAGAAATAGTAACTTTGGCGCGCATTTAGAAATACTAATTTAATGCAAGTATTTGAATTTGATACCATTATAATAGGAAGCGGTCTTGCAGGACTTACATCTGCCTACTATTCTTCAAAATATGGTTCAGTTGGTATAATTACCAAATCTGAGCTTGATACCAGCAATTCCTATTATGCCCAGGGAGGGATAGCTGCTGCAATTGCCGATGATGATTCCCCGGAACAGCATATGAAAGATACATTATTGGCCGGAAGAGGTTTATGTGATGAGGATGCTGTTAATATTATGGTCAATGAAGGGAAAGAAAGGGTCCTGGAGTTTATAGATATGGGTATGAAATTTGATTCAAAAGACGGTCAGTTAGTTCTTGGACTTGAAGGTGCCCACAGCAGACGTCGTATTTTGCATGCAGGTGGGGATGCCACAGGTAAAAAACTTACCTGTTTTATTCTGCAAAAAGTAAAAGCCCAAAAAAATATAAAAGCCTTTGAATTTACAACAGCTGTTAGAATTTTAAAAAAAAACGATAAAGTAGTTGGGGTACAGACCCTCGATTTCAGGACTGGTAAGAATATACTTTTTAAAACAAAGGCTGTTATTTTGGCTACAGGTGGTTTGTCACGCATTTTTGAACGTTCCACTAATCCACATACAGCCACCGGCGAGGGAATTGCTCTTGCATGGGAAGCAGGAGCACAAATTACCGATATTGAATTCATACAGTTTCATCCTTCGGCATTGTATGTTCCGGGAGAAGAAGCTTACCTGATTAGTGAAGCTGTGCGGGGAGAAGGAGCCTGGTTGCTCAACCACGAAGGAGAACGATTTATGCAAGAAATTCATCCGCTTGGTGAACTGGCACCACGTGATGTAGTTGCATTCAATATTTACAAGGAAATTCTTAAATCGGGAAAAGATTATATTTACCTTTCGCTAAAGCATCTTGATGCAGAAAAAATAAAAACAAGGTTTCATAATATATATCTGCACTTAAAAAACATGGGGATTGATTTAACCAGCGATTTGATTCCAATAGCACCTGCCGCCCATTATATGGTGGGTGGAATACGTACAAATCTCCATTCAGAAACAAACATCAGTGGCCTGTATGTCTGTGGGGAAGCAGCTTCGACAGGAGTTATGGGTGCCAATAGACTTGCCAGCAATTCCCTGCTTGAATGCCTTGTTTTTGGAAAGCGTGCCAGCGAATCGGCTGTACAGCTACCCTGGCCAAAAGAAAATCTTCCTGCTGTTCAGCCCGTTGAACCTAGACAGGAAACTGAAAAAGTTTACCTCGAAAACCAAAACATCATAGCAAAACAAATGATGAAAAACCTTGGGGTGGTAAGAAATGATATAGGACTTAAGGAAGCTCATGAAGTTTTCAGAGGAATAATCAAGGATTATGGTAATAACGAAAACGATTATAATTATTTAAAAATAAAAAACAGTGCAATAGTCTGCAAGTTGATCGCTCAAGGAGCATTAAAAAGGAAAGAAAGCAGGGGTGGACATATCCGCACAGATTATCCAAACGAAAATCCGAAATATTTAACACATACCATGCAGCAAAAAAATAAGAAAATACAATTTGTACCTGTCAGAAGAGAAAAGAAAGATGGATCAGAAAACATTAAAATCAGCTGAAATATTATTTGAACTGGCCTATGCAGAAGATATTGGTGACGGAGACATTACCACCAATAACCTGGTACCGCCAGATTCAATTAAAACTGCAGTATTTGTAGCAAAGGAGGAAGGTGTTATTGCAGGATTACCAGTAGCCGAAATGGTATTCAGGAAATTTGACCCTCAAATTGTTTGGAAAGTATTATTGCCAGATGGCAGCAAAATACAACCAAATGATGTAATTGTAGAATTCAAAGGAAACTACAGGGCACTTCTCACCGGTGAACGAAAAGCATTAAATTTTTTGCAACGTCTGTCGGGTATTGCTTCCTATGCCAATAAATGCATGAAAGAGGTAGAAGGCCATAAAGTGGAAATTCTCGATACACGAAAAACTCTCCCCGGATACAGGCATCTTGATAAATATGCTGTTCGTATGGGAGGCGCATCGAATCACAGATTTGGACTTTATGATATGGTAATGATTAAAGACAACCACATTCAGGTGGCAGGGGGAATTCAAAAAGCAGTTGAAGCCATTCGTTCGAAAATACCCAAGAGTATTAAAATTGAAGTTGAAACTTCAAATCTTGAGCAAGTTCAGGAAGCGCTGGATGCCAAAGTAGATATAATTATGCTTGATAATATGAGCTCTAAACTCATGAGGGAAGCCGTAATATTGATAAACAACAGAGCTAAGATTGAGGCTTCGGGGAATATGACCTTAAAACGAATTCAAAAAGTGGCTGCCACCGGTGTCAACTACATATCCATTGGCGCTTTAACTCATTCTGTTAAGGCTTTAGATATCAGCCAGAGGATAATTGATTGAGATGAATCTTATAATTGACATAGGCAATACGCGTACGAAAATCTCTGTATTTAACCATGGGGAAGAAATGATTTCAATCCCTATGACAGAATTGTTGCCTTCGCACATTGATATTCTGCTTGATGAACATCCTTCCATAAATAAGGTTATAGTTTCCACAGTTAAACAATATTCTACAGAATTAAAGACATATCTTCAGCATAAGTTCAAAACTTATATTGAGCTTGATGAGACAACACCCCTGCCTATCACGAATCTTTACGAAACAAAGGACACTCTTGGGAAGGACAGGTTGGCAGCTGCTACTGGTGCTGCCACTATTTACCCCGATGCCAATATTCTTGTAATTGATGCCGGAACAGCAATTACCTATGACATTGTTAATGAACGGAAACAATATCTGGGTGGCAACATTTCTCCCGGATTAGACATGCGTTTTAAGGCACTTAATCAATTTACAGGCAGATTGCCCCTGGTAAAATTTAAAGAATATGAGAAACTTTTTGGACAGACAACCATTGATGCAATACAGGCCGGAGTTCAACATGGTGTAATTTTTGAGGTTGACAGCACAATAAACGCATTTAAAGAATTTTATAAAAATTTATACGTTATTAT
>JBEPWX010000019.1:0-16878 GCA_041642235.1 Mariniphaga sp. | reverse complement strand
GATGCCCTGATGATTGGCCGTCCGTCAATTGGCCGCCCCTGGATTTTCAGGGAAGTGAAACATTATCTGAAGACAGGGGAAATATTGCCTTCACCTACTGTAGCCGAAATTGTGGAAAATGTGCGGGAGCAGCTGCAACTCAATCTCGACTGGAAGGACAATGAACGGTCGGCGATTTTAATGATGCGGCGTCATTTTGCTAAATATTTCCCAGGGTTGCCAAACTTCAGAGAGCTAAAAATCCAGTTACTGCGATCGGAAACCAATGCAGAAGTAAACGAAATACTGGATGTAATTGCAGACACTTATCGGTATGTAAGACCGGAATATTGAGAATCAAATTTCAGTTTCATCACATCGTCTCCCATAATTCTTTCTTTCAAAATTACAAATACCCTTCTACTACTGCATCAGTAATTTCCCCGATTTACTCCGTTTGTTGTCGTATTCCAGGTAATAGTGGTACATCCCGGCAGGGTATGCCGAAACATCAAGCAGCAGGTGATCGGTATGGTTATCCACCAGGAATTGCCTGACCAGCTTCCCATTACTATCAAAAAGGAAAAGTGTTGCTTCCCTGACCTCCTGTGGTAAATTATAGACCATCTTAACGGTTGTTTGTGCCGGATTGGGGAAAGCTTTAAGATCTGCATCATATTTTTCGGCATCCGCCAGAGAGCTGTAGACAGGAGTTCCCGGCAAACTATAAATATTTGTCCAAATCCTTTCCGGCCATACGGAGTAATCATAGCAATAGGCAAAAAGCTTCCAGATGTTATCATCCGCCTGGTTCAGGTATACATAGCGTGCACCATCGATAGTTGTCAGCAACGAACCATCTTCATTAATAATCCGGCTACCGTATGCATAATATTCCGAACCAGTGGTTGGGATGTATTTGTACCAGGTATATACCAGCTCAATTCCCGAATCATTGTCGAACAGGTTTTCGGAAAGGTACTTTATATCGGAAAGGAAACAATTTGCAGGAACATTGCAGGGAATAGTTTTAAACAACGAATGGTCGGTGTTATATATCCGGCACTGCGAATTGGGCACATCCATTATATAATATTTGTAGCCATGGGTTTCTAGGTTAACAGATGCAGCAGAATAATTATATGTTTTTTCAAGCAGTATCTGTGCATGGGAAACTGCCATGAGCAATAGAAAAAGGCTGGTGATTGTTAATTTTTGCATTTTCATGTTTTAATGTTTTAGTATTTTGTCTGATAGTCTTTACATTTAAAAAATTATAATTATAAATCGATACTTACCGCACTAACTGCAACCCTTCATTAGCTGACGTATCACCCGGATTATAAAGCCTGACTTTATTAAAAAGTACTTTCGCCTGGTTATGGTTTCCTGTAAAATAGGAGGTCCATGCCAGCATAAGCAAACCATCGTAATTAAATGGATACAGATCGACTACCTTTTTAAACAATGGCATGGCCTTATCATATTGCTTACGCTCATAGTATATCATTCCCAGTCGAAATAAAGCTACAGTATTGTTGGGATGAATATCCAGTATATTATCATACAATGCAATAACTTCATCCCATTTTCCCAAGGCAGCCTTTGGAAGAATTAAGCCGAATCTGGCCTCCTCTGAGTAAGGCTTTAGTTGTTGGGCCTGAGAATAATAGGTAACCGATTCATCAAATTTCCCTGCATTGTATAACAACCAGCCAAGTCTAAGATTTAATTCATATGAGGATGAATCGTATACTTTCTCCAACTCTTTTGCGGATGCATTAAAATCATCCTTGCTTTCCAATTCATAACTCCTGGCAAATGCCTGTTCCAATATTTCCTGGTTTACTTGTGCATTTGCTGACACTGATGAAAGGATCAGGAGCACTAGCATTCTAATTTTTAAAAGTTCCATGATATTCCGGCTGTAAACGTATTTTTTTCATAACTATAATCCACTGTTTTAATTCTTACCCTATTGGCGTAAACCTGATAACTTTCGGTAATATCCTGCGAAATAAAACGCAGAACAAAACGGTACTTTTTCCCTGTCGGGAAATATAGGCTTCCTGAAATCTTATGATTTGATGTACCGGGAAAGTTTGATATTACATAACCTGCAGATTCAATAAAATTCTCCATATCACCTTTCAGGTAGTACCCATAAAAATGAACCGGTCCCACCTGCATTCCCCCCGAGATGCCAAAGGCATTGTATCCGAGGCCATTTTCCTCATCACTTTTAAAATAAATTCGTGGTGTAAAATATAAGCTGAGATTAGAAAATGGGTAAGCGGTAAGCCACATCGAATATTGTCTGAAACCTGTATTGGAAATGTTTCCGTAATTATACTCCACACCCGGGGAAAAAATTCCATGGTGGGTCCATGCTGAAACAGAAAATACAAGATCACGGTTGTATATTGTTGCATTCCCAAAGAAACGATTAGGGCCGCTAACTCCGCCACTGGCATAAGAAAAATCTCCCCAAATCAGGCTTAGGGAAGGAGCAACGATCCATTTTTTCCCCACCACAAGAGTTGGGCTAACAAAATATTGAAACTGGTTGGTTTTTGAAGAAAAAATATTTTTGCCACCCCAGTCCACATGTTGCTCCCGATTAATTCCGAAGTAGGTAAGGTTGTGATTTATACTTATGGCTGCCGCACACCGGTGACTTAAATCCAATGATTCGAAATGATAATCCTTCAGATAAAAAGCTTCACCATAATTTTCTCCCACTTCAGCCTGCTGCCCATGAGGAGTTGCCTTTAAATCATCATAATCTGGATTGAAACTATAGCCTGCTTCCAGTCCTGCACCGGTAAGTTTTTTGGCAGAATACCCGATCTTTTCTTTTATTACGGGAGAAAATTTGTCAGCCAGCTTGTATGCTTCATGAACCCTTCCTCCAAAAAGAAGGCTGTAATATACATATTCCTGTAACCAATCGAATGACTGATCATTTTCCCATGCTTTAAGAAACCATTCACTTGCTTTCCGGTATTTTTTCAGGTTGTAATAAGCAATACCGGTTCTTGTCTGCAAATAAAAAAAATCAATCCCCTGCTGACGGGCTTCCCCTGCATATTGAATTAGTTTTTTCCAGTGTCCCTGAGAATAAAGCTCATAGGAAGTTTTTTCAACCTCTGCGTAATTCAGCTTCTGTTGTGCCTCAGTTACCAAACAGAGCAGAAAGAGAAGTACTATGAATCCAACTCGTTTTTGCATATCAGTTTTATCTTGTCTTCATCAGTTTCAATGAGAATTTCGAAATTACCCAACCTGGTTACTTTTATTGTACAATTAAAACTCTTCAATTTTCTACCTGCTGTTTTTTTGGTTATCCGGGTTTCCATCAAAATATTTTCCGATGACAAAATATCTCCTGCTTCTTTCATTACCAGCTGATAATCTGCTTTTAGGAAAACATACAACGGAGCTACAAAATCCTGCAGGTACTTTAATACACCTTTATACAGCAGATGAACAGGCAGGTTGTCACTTATACGGCTTCCGGATTGAAATCCTACCGGAACTTTAAAAAGAGAAACAAAAAACCAAAACAACGGAGAATTTTTTTTCCCATAAAAATTAGTAAAAAAATGCATATCACCCTGGTTGTATATATAGGCATGTCCGCCGGTCTGCAAACACTTTATGTAGGTGGTATTATAAATATCAGTATCTGTCACCCATTTATAGGAACCCTCCATTTTTTTGCATTCCGCGTTATCCGAATCCACCTCCACCAGCACGCTTATTCGTCTGCCCGGAATAAAGTGTAATGCTTTTGCCAGCACTTCATTTTTTGCAGGATTCAATACTACCTGATTTTTTTTGGGAAAATTGAACGATTCCATGGAATAACCCTTTTCTTCTTTCAGCAGATAATGTCCAAAAGGATAATCCGTAGTCACCGATCCTACATAGGGATTTGCCTGAAACTGGAAGTGCAGATGCGGATAAGGTGACCTTCCGGAATTTCCGCAACGGGCAATCATATGTCCCTTCTTTACCGAATCACCCGGTTTTACTTCCACCGACTGGTACTTCAGGTGACTTAACTTGGAATACAGCACATCGTTATGCTTAATAATTACAGTGTTGCCCCAGTTTTCTTTTGTATTCACATCACCTACAGTATTATCGGGAATAGAATCTGTTACTTCAGAAACAGTACCATCAGCTGGAGCTAATACTGCTTTACCAAAACAATAGTAGTCTTCAGGTAATTCTCCTTCATTTTTATACTGATGATTATCTCTGTCGGTAATAATAAAATCCCAGGCTTGCCGCCATGCTCCTTTGTGGGTAAATTCTCCATTGTGACCCTGGCTCACCGTCCATTCTCCATAGAATGGCAATGCTGCTGAAACAGGATAAGCCGCCGGAAACCGATTCATATTTCCGGAATAAAGGTAAAGGTTCTTCTCCGGTTCTCCCAGTTGAACAGGTGTTTCTATTAAATATCGCGGACGGTGTTCCCGTAGCTTCAGTGCATACAGAAACATCAAAACAATAGCATTGAAGGGCAATGAATAGGGAGATATCCTGAACAGCTGAAATATCTGCTGGGTACTGGTGGTAATCAGAACTACTGCCGGAAGCAACAAAATAATCCAGCTAAAACTAACCCTTCCAGGTACAAGGTAATATCCTCCCAAAGCAATGGCTGTAAGAATATAGTTAAATCCTATAAAAGTATACCCCAGCGAATCAAATTCAATACCCACCAGCCGGTAAAATAAATATGCCACCGCATAACCCAGAATGGAAAGTACAAATGTAATGCGCGAATAAATCAACAACCCCATTGCAATGATGATGCCTGCAAAAAGATGAGTCTGAAAAAATATGGCTCCCAACGAACGGAAATAAATACGGATAAATGAAGAGCCAAGATTCTCTTCAAGAAAATCATATGAATCAACAAAGAATTTGCCTCCTATGGAATAGAGCTCATTGTATACAAAGATGCCTCGTTCACTCAGGTTCAGAGCCGACAAGCTGCCGGAGGAGAGAGCTACAATCCAGATAGTAAGTAAAAAAGGTACACTTAGAAATGGCAGTCCGTATTTTCCAAGTACTCCCTGGAAAACAACGGTAAGGAAGAAACAAATTAGAGCTGATATTGCAATTAATACAAATACCTGCAGTGATGGCTGATAAAATAACCCGATACCCAGTCCTACCAACAATGCATTAAATCCGTAAAGTCCTGAACGCAAAAAGAAGGTATTATACCCCATCCCCCAGGCCAGCAGATTGGCAATTAAAACAGCTACCAATCCACCCATGCCTGCACCATAATCAAAAAAACTTATAACCACAAGAAACACGGACAGCGTTTTTGATGTAGAAAAAAACACCTGCGAATAGCTGTTCAGGATTGAATACAAGATATCTTTCCCATGCGGGACATCGCGCATCATGGAATAAATTTATTTTACCGGATTTAGCTCTAAATTTTTAAGGATTTGCAAATCTTCCTTCTTCCTGATAACATGAGGATTTCCGTTCAAATCAATTAAAATCACATTCGGACGATAAGTTATAAACTGCATCCATTGTGTTACATTATAGGCTCCTACCCGTTCAATAACCAGTTGATCGCCTGTTTTCACATGAGGAAAATTGATAGCATCGCGTATAACATCAATGTTCATACAAAGAGGTCCGTAAATAGTAGTTTCTTCAATGTATTCCGAGCTCTGTTTGCTGGGGTAGACTCCCAGATTATACCAGAACGAGGTAAAAAGCAGGTTAACTCCGGCATCAATGATCATACTGCGGCGACCAGTGGAAAGACGTTTATTCGCCAGAACAGTAGTAAGCAGGTAACCCGAATCATCAATAAGCGCCCTGCCTGTTTCAAGAAACAGGGCTGGCAGATTCTCGTGCGGAATCTCAGAAGAAATAAGGGCATTGGAAATAGCCTCGGCATATTCATCGAAAGAGGGACAAGTTTCTGAACCCGGCATGTAGGATCCTTTCAGAGTATTCTTCGAAGCAAAACCCCCTCCCAGATCGATGTATTTTAACCATTGCCCAAATTTTCGATGAACAGCCATATACAGGTTGGCAAGTTTACCGGCTGCAACTGCATAGGCAGATGCAGTCATTATATAAGTGCCAATATGGGTATGTAATCCCGTCAGCTCCAGATTATCGGTCAGCATAATCCGGTTGATGGCATTCCAGGCCTCACCATTCTCATAGTTGAACCCAAACCTATCCCACATAGGATAAATGCCGGTATCCATATTTACCCGAATAGCTACCCTGGCAATTTTATTGAGTTTACGGGAAAGCTCAATTAATAAATAAAGCTCATCGAAATGATCAATGTGAATGCAGGCATTGTGATTTATGGCAAGGGTTAAAACTTCAACTGACTTGTCAGGTCCATTAAACAGTATTTGCGAACCACTTACGCCGAGTGCCAGTGCCTTTTCAAACTCAAATCCGGAAACCACCTCTGCCCAGGCACCTTCATCATGGAAAATTGAACATATAGCATCGAGATAGTTGGTTTTATACGACCATGCAAATTGCACCTTGGGATACCTGGTTTCAAAAGCTCTTCGAGCTTCACCATATACATTCCTTATTCTTTTTTCTGAAAAAACAAACACAGGAGAACCATAGGATTCAATGAGCCTGGAAACAGGAATCCCTTCGATTTCGGAAATAACTTTTTGCTTTACAGGTAATCCAAACTTACTAGGCACTCCAGCAGTAATTTTATTGATAATCGGTTTCTGGTACTTTAACTTTTCCATAATTATATTTCCCTATTCATTGAAATAGCAGCAAATTTTTCTAAATCCACAATCATATCGTAGGAATAACGTACAAACATTTTCCCAATTTTATATGTATCCATATTCTTTACATCCATATCCAAAGCCAGTTTAATCAGTGCCTCAGGAATATTTTGCCCGGCACCAACGGCAAGATACACCCATGCCGGAATCCGTGGATTGATCTCTATCAGGTAATATTCTCCTGTTTGAGTTTTAATCAGTTCAAGTTCCATTCCTCCCCGCCATTTTGTTTGCTTTATGAGTGAACGGGTGAGTTGCATCATCTTATCGTCGGCCAGAGTAATGCCTCCCCAGGCTTTTCCTTTATCGGTGGTGTATTGTTTACGCATAGGAACAGCAGCTACAGTATTGCCACGACCATCTCCAAGTGCAACAACATTTACTTCAGTTCCGGAAATAAACTCCTGTGCAATAACAGGGAAACCCCATTGGGAGGAGATTTTCATAAACGACTGCTTTACCTGCTCTTTGTTTGATGCAAGGTAGGCATCGTAAAACTGTCCCTTTACCATTACCGGATAGTCAAACTTCTCTTCCATTTCTGTTAACTGCCCCAAACTGCCAAGATTTAGGCTTGCCGGTACTTTTATTCCGTATTTCTTTCCAAACTCAGGCAGCCTGTGTTTTTCCCGTTCCTGAAACTGTTGAAATGTGGGAAGGAATGTATGGATACCCTGCTGAAGGAGCCGCTCTTTATTTTTCATAAACGAAAATAGTTCGGCATCAAAATTAGGCACCAAAACATCAATCTTTTCCTGACGGTGAATATCTTCAATCCGCTCAATTAACTCATCTGATCCTGACGACGGATAAGGAATCTGAAAAATGCGGCTGCACAAACCTTCCATGTATATGCCTGGTTCCAGGTTTTCATACACTAAGCCAATAACCCGCACATCAAATGTGTCAGACTCTTTCAGTCCGCGAATAAACGGAACTCCCGGACCAGGATTATCTGTATTGTTCAGGCCACTTACAGCCAGTGTAATTTCTTTTTTATTCATGAAATATTTTAGTTAAATGGGGGCATGTTATCATGGGCTGTTATCTGAAATAGTTTCAGCATGGAACAAAATTCATAAAAATCCTTTTCAAATGTCAAATCATCCACATCGTAACGTGTAAGAAATATTTCTTTAATTTCTTCGAGCCCTTTTTCCTGCGATATCAGTTTGATCAATTCAAGACCCACAGGATTCAAACTAAATGAATCACCCGTATTCGAATTAAAAACAAACCCGTTATCGCTGATTTTTATTTCCTTTATTACCTTCATGTTACAAATTGATTTGCGGTTAAGTTATACTTTAATAATCATTAACCAATACATTGATTTTTATATTCCGAAATTAGATAAATTTAGTTTCACTTTAACACAGAAAAATAAAATAATTCTGCCGGTAAACATGTATCTGACACATTTAAATAAAAAATCTTGCTCAGAATGATTATTTTTAAAAAAGATTTGGCACCAATGTTGCGCAATTGAAAGTCTGTTTATATTAAATTTTCAAATCATGAAAAAATTAATACACCTGCTTCTTATTCTTGTCTTAGCTATAACAGTTGCCTGTGAAGGTCCGCAAGGCCCTCCCGGAACTCCGGGGGAAGACGGATTGGATGGTGACTTATTCCTTCCTAACGTAGTTGAAATTGAAGGCGATTTCATTCCTGAAAACAATTTCCAGCTTTTTTATGAATTTCCCAATTCTATTGAGGTATTGGAAAGCGATATCGTATTGGTTTATATCCTATGGGAACAAACTGAAAATGAGGATGGAGAATTTTTTGATGTATGGCGTTTGCTACCCCAAACAATCGTTCTTCCTGACAGCACGTTGCTGCAATACAATTATGATCATACTTTTACTGATGTACAGATTTTCCTTGATGGTAATACAAATTTCGACAATCTGTTACCAGCTGAAGCCCTTGGCCAGGTATTCCGGATAGTAATCCTCCCGGCAAATTTTGCATCCCAAAAGTCACTCGAGATCGATGACTACACACTAATGATGAAATCTCTCAACATTAATCCTGCACTTGTTGAGCCGGATGTAAGAATTAATCTGAAATAACGAATTAACTTTCTCCCGTACCGATTTTTCCTCCGGCAAGTATCGGGTTAACATTCGCTATCATCCAGATCTTCCTGAGCCTGCGCAACGGCGTTTTCCCATGCGGCCCTTTCCTGACCGGTAAGCAAGGTGCAATCGCCAAAAGGTGTAAGGGCATTCAGGTATGCCTGTGCCGCCTCCTTATATGCAAGGCAATTAGCTGGGGTAGGATCGGTTCCGTATGCCTGTGCTGCTGAAGACATGGCATTAAGCTCATCTGAAATAGCAGTCGACCAGGCAACAGAACAAGGTGTGCCATCATTATCATTATCTTTGCTGCAGGATATTATTCCTATTGTTATAAATACGGAAAATAAAATCAGGTGTATTTTACTCTTCATAACGGTAAATTTACATGTACTCTACAATATAAGACTTTTAAGTGTTTTATCAAAATTTCTGTTGCTGCAAATAAAAAAAATAGGATAGCGAAAAAAAACTCTGTTCATTAAAATTGAAATAAAAACAGATTCTTTTAATCAAACTTTGTTCATTCTTCACCTAATCACCCCACTGATCTATACTAATTTCTACTATCTCCCATTATACTTCTGTTATATCAGCGGAAAAAACCTGTTGCACCCAAAGCCGTTGTTCCCAATGTGTTCTAAATTTCACTTCGATTGTATTGATCATTTATATATCCACCTACTGTTGTTCCTGTAATTTTTTTAAAAGCCCGGTTAAAGGAACTTAAGGAACCAAACCCGGAGGCATCGGCCAATTCCTGAAACGAGGACTGGTTATCAATATCTTTATTGATTAATGTTATTGCATATTCAATACGGTATTTATTAATTAAATCATTAAAGCTTAGCTGAAGGTCATTGTTGATAACATTCGATAAATACGTCCGGTTTGTATTCAACTCCCGGCATAATTCGGTTATTTTGAGCTCAGGTTCCAGAAAGATTTTTTCATTATCAAGTAAATACAGCAGACTTTGCTTTAGCTTCTCATTCCGTGAAACCAGACCATTTTTTTCGCAGTTAATTTCCTGCTTTTCATCTTCATTAAACGTACTTATATTAAAATCCTGTTTGTTTCCCTGAATTCCAATAAGAAAAAGCAGCAAACTGAACAAAACAGCCGGAACAGACAATAACACGATGTTATTCATAAAAACTCCCCTTCCGATTATATTGACAATAAAACTTATAATTGCCGTAACCAAAAACGATATGATAAGCAATTTTACCCATATAAGTTCTCTGCCTTCAAGGTTGGAATAGAAATTGGCAATTCGCTGGTTATATTTTTGCACCAACCGGTACCCTAAAAACAGATAAATTAACGTTTGCAAACCAAAAACCAACCGGCTCATAAAAAAAACAACTGCCATGATTGTTAAATTAACAGAAGCCCCTTCTTCGGGAAACTGATTTCTGATCAAAACATTGTCATAATATCGGTGCTCTTCCTGCACTGTAAGAAGCTGTCCTGTTACAAGTAATGCCAAAGAGAATATGATAGCCGGGATAAAGTGGAGTAAATACGACCATTTTAGCGTTACATCACAGGTAAGTAACCGGATATATATGTAATACATGGGATATACCAAAAGACCTGACAACAGATACAGACTGTCAATTTTTAAATACAATTCCCTGTAATCATGAAAAAAGACTGCATGGCATGCATACAACAGGGCAGTTACCAACATAAATGATCCCAGCCAATAGCGTGCTCTGTTTTCATTAAACCGATTGCTGAAAAAAACCACAGCCCAAAATGCGGAAACATTCATGGGGGTAAGAATTATAATCTCTCTTAACATAAGCTTCCTACCAGATTTTTACGATTTGACGCTTCAAATTTACAATTTAAATCAGTAAGAATACTGCCTAAACTAAATTTACAGCCTAAACTAAAAACCAGAAATAATGAAAAAATCAGTTTTACTATTTTCCATTCTAATATTAGCAATATATGTTAATGCACAAAAAGTTGCATTGCATAGCTCATCGGGTGTACACCATTTTAACGGCTCCGGTGGTTTTACCCAAGCCTGCAACGAAGCCTTTGCAGGAGATACAATTTATTTGCCGGGCGGAGGTTTTACCGCACCATCAACCATTGATAAACAATTATTGATTTTCGGAGCCGGCCATTATCCCGACTCTACCGCAGTAACCAGCAAAACTATTATTAACGGAAGTGTAATACTGTCAGAAAATGCCGATGGTTTTCATATTGAAGGTGTGGATATTACCGGAAATTTTTCCATCTCAAACAACCATGCTGTTGATAATATTAAAATTAAATACTGCCGTATTCAGGGGGCAATAGGTATTGTTGGAAATCAATCGAATCCTGTAATGAATCTGATGCTGGTAAACTGTGTAATTGCAGGAAATGTTTCGTTATCAAACACGCAAAATGCAGGAATTTTTAATTCATTATTTAACGGAGAGATTTCCGGAACTGACGGCAATTTGTTTCAAAACAATATCTTCTTTTTGAACAACAGATCATCTACTATTTTCCGATACACTTTAATCGGGAATAACAATACACTGGAGAACAATTTATTTCTAAGGACTCAGGACAGAGAAATCTCAGGAAACAGTAATATTGTGAAAAATAATATAACGCCTAAAACAGACCCGTTTTGGGGAACTACACCAATTGAATCAGACAATTACACCAATGTACCTGTAACTGATATTTTTATAAACCAAACTGGAAATATTTTTGATTACACGCACGACTATCATTTACAGACGCCTGAAATCTATATTGGAACAGATGGAAAACAGGTTGGAATTTATGGAGGCCCACACCCTTATAAAGAGGGAGCAGTGCCATCCAATCCGCACTTTGTTATCGGAAATATTGCTTCACAATCCGATGCTGAAGGGAAACTGAACATTGAAATAAAAGTAACCGCACAAGACCGCTAATGCCATGAAAAGAATACAATCATTTATTGTATGTTTTCTGCTTACATGGTTTTGGTTTACAGCGCCGGCGCAAAACAACCTCAGCGCTTACGAGTACTGGTTCAACAACAGCTACGATAACAGGCAAACATTCAGTATCAATTCTGCGGAGGAGCATTATTTCATTGAAAACATCGATGTTTCTGTTTTACCTGATGGTGTGAATGTATTGAATATTCGTCATAAAGACCAAAATAAACTGTACAGCAGCACATTAAGCAAAATATTCTATAAACCGCCGGTCAACCAGGAACTCTGTAAAAACCTGACCGGGTATGAAATGTGGTTTAATAATGACTATGAAAACAGGCAGACAAATTCCATTTCTGTAAGTACGGGTCACCATTCACTTACCGAGGTTGATGTTTCTGCTTTGCCCAATGGAGTAAATGTATTGAACATCCGGTACAAAAACCCAAATAACCTGTTCAGCAGCACATTAAGCAAGATGTTCTATAAACCGCCAGTCAACCAGGAACTCAGTGAAAACCTGACCGAATATGAAATGTGGTTTAATAATGACTATGAAAACAGGCAGACAAATTCCATTTCTGTAAGTACGGGTCACCATTCACTTACCGAGGTTGATGTTTCTGCTTTGCCCAATGGAGTAAATGTATTGAACATCCGGTATAAAAACGAAAATAATTTGTACAGCAGCACATTAAGTAAGATGATTTATAAAAAGGAACAGAATTATGCTGGTGATAATGCTGTTTCTGCCTATAAGTATTGGTTTGACGATGATTATGAGAATGCAGTTATTGTTGAGTTGCAATCCCCTGCAAAACAAATCAGCGTTTTAGAAAACCTCGATGTGAGCCACCTTGCCATGGGGGAACACACCATCAATTTTCAGTTTCAGGACGAATCAGAATTATGGAGCGTGGTTTCGACTGATTACGTCACCAAAACAGCACTACCAACAGCCGCATTTTCAATTATTGACAATGTTGCCTGTGTAAATGGTCCCATTCAATTTGTAAATGAGAGTATCGATACCGATACCTGGTTTTGGGATTTTGGCGATGGTACTACATCCACAGCGTTTGAACCGGAACATATTTTTACGGATATTGGCGACTATGAAGTGAGCCTGACTGCAACCTATCCGGAAAGCGGCATGGAGAATACAGTCACACAAACACTAACTATAAACCCTAAATATGAAACCGAAGAATCTGTTGAAATTTGCGAAGGCGATGTTTATACCTGGAACGGTCTGAATTATTCAACTACAGGAAATTATACTGAAACCCTGGCCTCGGTAAATGGTTGCGACAGCGTTGTAACACTAAATTTAACCGTTCATCCAAGCTATAATTCCCAAATGCCATCTGCAGAAAATATTATGGCACACTATCCTTTTAACGGCAATGCCAATGATGAAAGCGGCAATGAACATCATGGAGCGGTTGACGGAGCTATGCTTGTTCATGACCGGTTCGGACAGCCTGACGGTGCGTATGCATTCGACGGAGTAGATGATTACATTGATTTAGGCGATTGGGAAAACGGTGGCGCCATGTCTTTTGCTTTCTGGGCCCGGTGGGATGCATTTAACTGGTATTCCCGCATAATTGATTTGGGGAATGGTTTTTCAAGCGATAACATCGTAATTTGCAATCACCAGGATAACAACAATTTATTTTTTTCAATTTTCTTAGGTGGGTCTGATACAAAATTCTCTGCAACCGGCATCACCTTAAACCATTGGGATTTTTATTCTGCTACAGTTGATGATGGTGGCCTGATGACGCTTTATAAGAATGGTATTCAAATTGGTCAATACAATGGAGTTACTCCAAATTATCTGCTTAGAACAGAACAATATATTGGAAAGAGCAATTTTACGAGAAATGATGATGAATATTTTGAAGGGGCCATTGATGAAATCATTATTTATGATATCGCCCTGACAGCTGAAGAAATTCAGGAGATTTATACAAATTCACGAAACTATATTCCCCCGGTAAATTTAGAAATTTGCAGTTCCCTGACACCTTACAGTTTTGGCACACAAGCATTAACTGAAAGTGGGACTTATACTGAAACATTTCCTACCATGCATGGTTGCGACTCGACCGTTACATTGAATTTAACCGTTCTCCCGGTTTACAATCATACCGATGAGGTGAATATCTGTGAAGGAGAAACGTATGTATTCGGCGAACAAACCCTGACAACATCCGGCGAATACACCAAAGTGTTTGAATCCGTCTCAGGCTGCGACTCCACAGTGGTGCTCACCCTCAACGTGAATCCTGTATACAACCAAACCGATGAGGCAACTATCTGCCACGGAGAAACCTATGTGTTCGGAACAAAAAATCTCACAGAGGCAGGTGTGTACACCGAAGTATTTCCATCGGATACAGGCTGCGATTCTACTGTGGTGCTTACACTTACCGTAAACCCGGTTTACAGTCATACCGATGAAGTAGCCATTTGCCAGGGGGAAACCTATGTCTTTGGAACTAAAAATCTTACGGTGGCAGGTGTGTACACCGAAGTATTTCCATCGGATACAGGCTGCGACTCTACTGTGGTGCTTACACTTACCGTAAATCCGGTGTACAACAACACCGATGAGGCGACCATCTGCCAAGGGGAAACCTATGCCTTCGGAACTAAAAATCTCACAGAGGCAGGTGTGTATACCGAAGTATTTCCATCGGATACAGGCTGCGATTCTACTGTTGTGCTGACTCTTTCCGTCAATCCAGATTACAATCATACCGATGAGGCGACCATTTGTCAGGGAGATACTTATGTTTTCGGAACACAAACTCTTACAGATGCAGGAGAATATACCCAAGTGTTTGAATTGGCTACAGGATGCGATTCTGTCGTAACACTTAACTTAACCGTGAATCCGGCATACAATATATCAACAACTGCAACTGTATATTCCGACGAACTTCCCTTTGAATTTGGGAAGCAGTCCCTAACCGAAGCAGGCACCTTCAGCGAAAGCTTCCAGTCGGTTTATGGCTGCGACAGCCTGGTAACATTAACCCTGGTCGTTAAACCAGCAGATGTGACCCCCCCAGTGATCGTTTGCCGGCCCATCCTGATACGACTGAATAGTTCCGGGCATTATACCCTGAAGAATTCCGATATTCAGCAATTGACATCAGGAACAACCGATAATGAAACCAATTATGATGACTTAACCATTCAAGTTGCTCCCAAAACCTTCTCATGCATTGAAGTCGGAACCAGCGTGCCGGTAGTCATAACTGCCACAGACAAAAAAGGAAACTCCGGTACTGCAAATACATTTGTTGAGGTAACTGATCTTATTCCCCCCCGGATTTATCCGGTCAATAACCTCGTTGTTACTGCACCAGAAGGTGATTGTGAAACGACAATAGATTATCCTGACATTCAGGCTACCGACAACTGCAGGATTAAAAGATTATCCCTCATAAATGGTCTTGGCCCCGATGCTGTATTCCCTGTCGGAGTTTCCACCGAGCGCTGGGTTGCTGTTGATAATTCAGGAAACAGTGATACCATCAGTTTTGAAATAACTGTTCTTAAAAACCCAGCCTATCCTTCAGTCGATTCCATTATAAGCGTGGAAATTTTGGAAGATTCCGGATGGTTTACCATTCAGCTTACAGGAGTTTACGATGGTTCTGATTGTGAAGATTACACACTTGAATTTTTACTGATGTTGACAAATGAAAATGTACTCGAATCGTACACACTGGAACATGTGCCAGGTGAAGATACGGCAATCCTGGAGGCGCTTCCTGCACTAAATGCTCATGGCTCTTCGAGGGCAACCCTGACAATTATCAACTCAGAAACCGGAAAAGAATTCAGTAACAGTTTTTCTTTAATTATACTTCCTGAAAATGATGCTCCTTTTACTTTTCAACCTGTCGGGAACCTGGAAATATTTACAGGAGATATATTAAAGGTATTTTTTAATCCTGAAAATGGGATGATTTTTGATGATGTGGATGAGAATGATAGACTAGAGTTATCTCTGGCTCAGTCGAATGAAGAAACTTTGCCGGAATGGCTGGTGTTCAGGAATGATTCACTTATTGCAACTCCGTCAGCCGCCGATACCGGTTGTGTAGAATTAATTCTTGTGGCTACTGACCTTAGCGGAGAAGAAGCATTCAGCCATTTCACCCTTTGTGCCGATTTCCCGGTAGGAATAAACCTTCCTGAAAATCTGGGGGTAAAAGTTTTTCCCAATCCTACCACTGGAATAGTTTACATCAACTTCTCTGCTGTTTCCGGAAATGAAATTAATGTTTCCATAATGGATATTTTGGGGAAAGAAGTCCTACGAAAAAATTATCCGGCAGAGGGGCAAATAGAGGTGGACTTATCGGATAAAGTGAGCGGTATTTATTTTCTGAAATTAAAAACAGAGGATGGTGTGGAATTAATCAGCAAAATTATTGTAAGCAATAAAAAATAAGGAACATGCATTACTCTGGATTTTTAATTAGTCGTCATCTGATCTGGTGTCGACTGGCAACCATAAAGAATCTCTTTCTTTATTCAATGCTTCTTGGTAATTTAAGAATACACATCCTGTTTAACTAGTTGCATATACTATTTGCGATATAAAAATTCATTTGTTAGTAAAATGATGGAAGTTTCGAAAAATTAAAATTAAAAAATTATGATGAATTATTTTAAAACAGTTTTATTAAGTGCATTTTCGATAGCTTGCCTTTTCACCACAGCTCAGGAAAAAAATATCACTTTTGGTGCAAAAGGAGGGTTTAATATGGCCACTTTTCAGGAGTCAAAACACACTAAAAGTAAACCTGGAATAGTAGTAGGAATTACCGTTGATTATAATATCAAAGGTGATTTTTTTATTTTATCAGGGTTAGAATATGTTGTAAAAGGTCCTAAAGTTGATGGAGGTGGAGGTAATGGTGACAGAACTAATTTAAATTACCTTCAACTACCAGTTCACCTTGCTTATAAATATGAACTGACACCAGACTTAAAACTTGTAGCCGACCTTGG
>JBEPWX010000018.1:0-16938 GCA_041642235.1 Mariniphaga sp. | reverse complement strand
CCGCCGAATCGCCACTCCGCAGGGAAGTATATTTTACCAGCCTCGACGGCAAAAAACAAGGGAAAATTTCCACGCTTCAGGGAACCAACAGCGCCAAATTCAGCAAAAATTTCAATTATTACATTAATTATTACAGCAGCAGCCAGATACCTTCACTAATTACGCTTCACGATAAGAAAAACAGACTTATCCGTACCCTTCAGGATAATACAATGCTGAAAACCAAGCTTCAGAATTTTTCCCTTCCCCAAAAGGAATTCTTCACATTCATCACTTCTGAAGGTATTGAACTGAATGGTTACATGATTAAACCGGTGAATTTTAATGAATCAGATAAATATCCGGTTCTGATGACCCAGTACAGCGGTCCCAACTCCCAAAAGGTGAAAGATGAATGGGTCAATATTAACTGGGAACACTACCTTGCCCAGGAAGGATTTCTTGTGGTTGCAGTAGACCCTCGCGGCACAGCAGCCCGTGGTGAAGACTTCCGCAAAGCAACCTATCTGCAACTGGGAAAGTTCGAATCAGACGATATGGTAGAAGCTGCCCGTTACCTGGGATCGCTTGATTATGTCGATAAAGAAAACATTGGCATCTTTGGATGGAGCTACGGCGGATTCATGACGCTGCTTTCCATGCAAAAAGGCGGAGAACTGTTTAAAGCAGGAATTGCCGTTGCCCCTGTAACCAACTGGCGTTTTTACGATACCATATACACCGAACGGTTTATGCGAACCCCGCGTGAAAATCCGGCTGGCTACGACGATAACTCTCCGCTTACCCACGCCGGTGACATCAAAGGACGACTATTAATAGTACATGGCTCAGCCGACGACAATGTCCATGTGCAAAATACGTACGAGTTCACTGAAAAACTCGTTCAGGAAAGCATTCAGTTCGATATGGCCATCTATACCAACCGCAATCACAGTATCCGTGGCGGCAATACCACCATGCACCTGTACACCAAAATGACAAATTTCTTAAAAGAGCAGTTGCAGTAAGCTGTGCTTCACTAACCCGGCTTAATTGCCCCCAGTCTAAAGGCCGGGGTTGGTATCATCATCACAGAACTCACTTCCGGTGAGCCACTAACCCCAGCTTTCAAGTCGGGGTAAGGCAATCCTCAACCCGACATACTGGTAAAGCCATACTTTTCAAGGAACTCATTTACTTCCTCTTCCCATGTCTTCTTCCGGTGATGTTCTTCCTGGTTGCAGATGTATTTCTTCACACGTTCCACATGCGACTCACTTACTGACGCAGCATAATATTCATCAGCCCATTCGAACCTTTTAGATACCACTGCCTTTTTGTTAATCCAGTATGCCGATTCTCCTTTCAATAATTGCATAACCTTGCCAATATTTTGTTCAGCTGTCAAGGATACCATGCAATGCACATGCTCATGATAACCATTTATCTCTGACAGATATATGCCTTTTTCATTAGCATTGTTGCGAATGTGGCCAATGACTTTTTGTTTTATCGGTCCGGTGAAATAAGGATATCTGTTTTTGGTTCCCCATACCGCATGAATCCATATTCTGACGTATGACATGGTTGTAAAACTATTAAGGTTAATATGAGCGTTAAAGCTATCGAAAATTCTGATGATTATTTCTGATGATTGTTATGAATAAGCATTGCAGAATAAGAATGGGAGGAGACGGGTGATAATTTTGATGCTTCCCCCCGGTATAAATACCGGGGTTATTATCCTCAGTACAGAACTCACCTCCGGCGACACCAATAACCCCGGCTTGCACTCGGCAGGGGTAAGGGACTTAAATCTCATTTCCGAGCGAGATTACTAACCCCAGCTTTCAAGCTGGGGGTGAAGACCAACACCCCCATCCCCTCCCGGGCTTCAGCCCACCACTCTCATTTCATGGCAGGCGAGGATAAGATATCTGCTATCCTGGAGGAGCATGTGAGTATCACTCTGTGCCCCAGCCTTAAGGCCGGGGTTAGTATCCTCAGCACTGAACTCACTTCCGGTGAGCCACTAACCCCAGCTTTCAAGCTGGGGGTAAGGTAAGCACCACCATACCCTCCAGGACTTCAGCCCATCACACAAATTCCAAAGCAGAAAATCTGTCAGGTTCACCGGTGTGGCAGATTTTTTGTATCTATGCTGCCTGAAAATGATATTTAATTATTATTAAAAATGATGCATCTGAATAAAAGTTCAAACCCCGCTTTAAGCGAAAAGGTTTTTCAAAAAGAATATGCCGGCACTTCTTCGGAGGTAATGACGGTAAACGGTACGATAAATAAAACCGCCCTGTCGTTACTGCTTGTTATTGCAGCAGCAGTTTACACCTGGAACAAGTTTTTCAATGCCGGTGCACCTGAGGCCGGTATGTCAGCTGTAATGCCATGGGTAGTTATCGGTGGAATCGGAGGATTTATTACTGCACTGGTCACAGTGTTCAGGCCAAAAAGCTCGGCCATATCGGTTCCAATTTATGCTGTGTTGGAAGGCTTGCTATTGGGAGGCCTATCTGCCATCTTCGAAGCTCAGTACAGTGGTATTGTAGTTCGGGCAGTAGCCTTAACACTTGCTGTTTTTGCCGTTATGTTGTTTATCTACCGGACGGGTATTATTAAAGTGACCCGTGGCTTCATGCTGGGTGTGCTGGCTGCAACAGGAGGCATTGCGCTCATGTACCTGGTAAGCTTCATCGCCGGAATGTTTGGCGCACAAATGGAGTTTCTGCATGGCAACAGTAATCTGAGCATCGGAATCAGCCTGGTGATTGTGGTAGTTGCAGCTTTAAACCTGGTCCTCGATTTTGCATTTATTGAACGTTCCTCGGAATCAGGAGCACCAAAATACATGGAATGGTATGGCGCCTTCGGCCTTTTGGTTACGCTCATCTGGCTGTATCTCGAAATGCTGAGATTGTTATCGAAATTGGCCAGCAGAGATTAGGACACGAATTACAATCATATTTTTTCTGGTTAAGTATAACAAAGAAAGAATTCTGTCGGAGACAGGGTTCTTTTTTTGTGAATAATAAGAATTAAAAGCAGCCACTCAACATTCTCCGGCTATTATCTTAAAAGAAATAGATAAACCATATTTAGTACAGATTAAATTCAATGTAAACTCAATTCAAACTCAATATTAACTCAATGCAAATTCAATTTTTATCGAATTTAAACTGAGTTAATATTGAGTTAATATTTAATTTGAAATGCAGAACACCTCAGGCAGGAACCTGCTCATCCGGAATTAATCAAGTCAACAGGAAAATAATTAATATGGAATGATTGCTTTCTTTCCTCAGAATATTCTATCATAAAAAAAATACATCAGCGGGAGTAGTTCTGGAGGTTAACCGGATTTCAAATCTGGTAGAAAGTTCTTTACAGGCATTGTATGCCAGTTCGGGAGTATTGTTGTGAGCTGAAAGGTGGCTAAGGAACACGCACTTCATCTGTGGTCCGGCATTTTCACGAAGCAGCTTCACAGCCTGAAGGTTTGACAAATGCCCGACTGATGAGGCGATGCGTTTTTTCAGATACCACGGATAGGACCCTTTTATCAGCATATCTTCATCGTAATTGGTTTCCAAAAACACTGCATCGCACAATTCAAGATGGGCAACTACATTATTGCAGGGTTCGCCAATATCGGTAAACACTCCTATATTTTTACTCTGGTATTGAATCCGGAACGAGCAGGGTTCGGAGGCATCGTGATTTTTGGCAAACGGGAAAATCGTAAATTCCCCTACCTTGATTTCTGCTCCCGGGGTAAAAAACTTTGGCCATGCAGGCTGCATATTCCGGTACGCCGTATTGAAGGTCCGGGCGGTAAGATAAACCGGGACATTCAGTTTTTTTTCAAAAACACGCACACCCCTCATATGATCGCTGTGCTCGTGTGATATAAAAACTGCCTTTACTTTATAAGGGTCAAGACCTTTCTCTTTCATGCGTACCAGAATCTGCCTGCAGGATATTCCTGCATCAATCAACACAGCATCCTTCTCATTGCCTATATAATAGCAATTTCCATTACTTCCCGAGGCTACAGCACAAATTTCAATCATGTATTTAAGTATTAACTGCCATTCAATGTTAACTATATCCTGAATAACTGCTGCCATCCCAACAGTGGGTACATAAATCCTCTTTTGGCAGGCCAATAGCTTCGACCAGATCGGGAAGGGTTTGGAACTGCAGAGTGGTTAACCCCAGGTTTTTACGAATTCCTTCTACCATCGAATTATATTCTTCCGTATCGGGATTTGAATAATTTGCCAAACCTGTTTCATAATTTCCACCCAATTCTTCTATTGCTTTATGGGTTGCAAGCTCAAGTGCCTGTCGCGAACGGGAAAAATTCAGGAATTTGCATGGATAGGTAAGTGGCGGACAGGCAATACGCATATGCACTTCCTTAATCCCTTCGTTATAAAGGTCGCGGGTGTTATCTCTCAGCTGTGTTCCACGAACGATGGAATCATCGAGAAAAATTCCTCTTTTACCCTTAATGATGGCAGGATTGGGAATCAGTTTCATTTTGGCAACCAATTCGCGTGTTACCTGATTTTGAGGCATAAAACTCCGCGGCCAGGTTGGTGTGTATTTTGCATAGGGCCTCATATAAGGAATTTTCCTCTCATTGCTGTAACCAATAGCATGACCCAATCCCGAGTCGGGAATCCCTGCTGCAAAATCTGCATCCACACTGTCCTTACGGGCAAGGGCAGCACCGCAGCGGTACCTTACTTCATCTACATTTATACCTTCGTAATAAGACGGAGGATATCCGTAATATACCCACAAAAAAGAACAAATCTGCATTTTTTTTCCAGGTTTCCGAAGCTGTTCAAATCCTTCAGCATTAATCCGGACAATCTCACCTGGACCGAGAAATTTATTGATTTCGTAATTGAGATTCGGAAATGCACACGTTTCGGAAGCAACAGCATATCCGTTGCAATTTTTTCCAATGGCGACAGGTGTGCGTCCCAGGAAATCGCGCGCTGCAATAATTGAATTTTCGGTGAGAATAAGTATAGAACAGGTACCTTTAATTTTTCGGAATACATTTTCAATTCCCGAAACAAAATCCTCACCATCGGCAATAAGCATGGCAACCAATTCGGTAGGGTTAACACTTCCCTGGCTGGTTTCAGAAAATGTCCGGTGATTTTGAAGAAATTCTTCCTCCAGTTCATTAACATTTATAATTTTGCTCACAGTTGATATGGCAAATTTTCCCAGATGGGAATTGGCAACAATTGGCTGTGCTTCGGTATCACTAATCACACCTATTCCGGCGTTCCCGCTAAATTTTACCAGATCGTTTTCAAATTTCGTGCGGAAGTAGCCGTCTTCAAGGCTGTGAATTGCACGCTGAAAACCATCAGAAGCATTGTAAAACGACAGGCCGGCTCTTTTTGTTCCGAGATGAGAATGGTAATCTGTACCATAAAAAACAGATGAAACACAACTGGTTTTAGAAACGACTCCAAAAAATCCACTCATTGGTTTGCTTTTTATTTTCAGGTTCGAAAAATAGGTTAAATAAAAACTTATTGATAGCAAAAAAACTTTTCTTTTTTAACAAACTGCCAACAAGCCGCAGCATTCAAAATTAGTCAACCAATATAAAATATATCAGGCCTGCTTTACAAGGTTTGAAATGGCCTTAAATTCAGGTGCTTTTGACGAACGGGTTAATTCAAAAAGAATAGATTCTACAGAAGTCATTAAAATATGCTCAAACCGGAAACGTTCTACAGCCCATTTTATACTTTCAGGGCTTCTTGAAGAAATACAGTCTATAACCACCACCGGGTTGAATCCGTTTTCCTTTAAATCAATGGCTGTCTGCAATACACAAACATGTGATTCTATACCGCAAAGAATGACATTTTTTGCCTTCAATTCGTTCAATATTTCTGAAACTGAAGGTTCATCACAGCAACTGAATTCTCGTTTTTCGATAAAATGAAATTCAGGAAAAGCGGATTTAATTCCTTCAACTGTTTCTCCCAGACCACGGGAGTATTGTTGGGTAACCGTAACAGGGATATCAAGTTCATTCAATCCCTTAATAAGCAATTGACAATTTTTCAATAACTTCTCCTTTTCCCACATCACCGGGAATAATCTTTCCTGTATGTCAATAACCAATCCTGCTGTATTCTGTCTGGTAATTCTCATGATATTGCTTTATTTTATTATTCTGTTTTTTACTTTTTTTCGTAATTAGGTCAGGGTTTTCGCCAGCTGGATATTTTTTCCATTTAATGGCTTGCCTTAATTTGGGGGACCAATGGGACTAATACTACCAGGTTGTTAACTGTCATTTTACTAATGGTGCAATTCTTCCCTTTAGCTAAATCTATCCGTTGTCAGAAGCTGCACATGCGGACTAATCTTAATAATCATTTATTACTCACATAGCATCCTGTTTCGAAGGGAGGTCTTAAGCCCATGCCCTTAAGTTGAATTTCTGCTAAACTACCCAAATTATTTTTCCAAAAATGTTGCCCGACCAATTAAATGGACTGTATATTATATAGAGCTATTGTTTTCCTTTACTTTCTTCAAAACAAACAGACTACTGCCAGCCTCCGCATCTACTTTTTCTTCTCCTGCGTCTTTAACACTTCAGCCTGCATGCGTGATTTATCCCCCAGGTAACCCCCGTGGTGTCGCTTTGCATAATCATTACAGGTAAAGCCAATTTTAGTCATCAAAGCCACCACCAATGCATCGCCAATGACAGTCATTACTGTAGTAGAAGTAGTTGGGGTAAGGCCAAGAGGACAAACTTCGTCGGGATTACCGGTAAATATAAATGCATCGGCGTTTTTTGCCAGTATACTTTCCGGATTTCCTGAAATGGAAATCAACGGGATACCGGCATGAAGGTTTTCAACCAAATCTACCAATTCGAGTATCTCCCGGGTTTTCCCGGAATTGGAAATCAGAAGCAACACGTCGTTTTCCTGAATAACTCCCAAATCTCCATGCTGTGAATCGCTTGGATGTAAAAATACAGCCGGTGTGCCTGTTGAGCTGAATGTAGTGGCAATATTTTGAGCAATTTGTCCGGCTTTACCCATACCGCTGGTTACCAGTTTCCCTTGACGCTGATGAACCTGCCGAAATATAACCTCTACCGCCTTTGCAAATGATTCATTTACGGGAATATTTTTTATTGCATCGGCTTCACGGGAAATTATCGTTCGAATCAGCTCTTCCATTATTCTTTGAAATTTGCTGCAAATCTAATTGAAAAAAATGATCCGTCAATGCAGAATACTCCGGGGATAAAAATTAACGGAAAAGAACTGCCAGTTTTTTTTCCTATGAAAACAAAAAACAATAATCTCCGAAACGTGTTGAGAGTGATTAAATAGTTATAATACTATGTTTTTGGCATAATTCCATATCTTTAAATGGACGTATTCAGATTGAATCCTGCAAAATATCATAAAAAAAGGAACATATTGATAGTTCTCGATTTTTAAATATTTGGTAATTTTGTCATTTTAATTTCACTTCAGAACAACTAAAAAATTAACATGAAGATTCACGAATTTCAGGCCCGAAATTTATTTAAAGAGTACGGCATTCCTGTTCCTGATGGTTTTGTATGCCATTCAGTAGAAGAAGTAAAAAAGAATGTGCCCGATGATGACAGATTGAGGGTAGTGAAAGCCCAGGTGCATGCAGGCGGCAGGGGAAAAGCCGGCGGTGTAAAACTGGCAGGCACAAAAGCCGAAGCAGTAGAAAAAGCAAGTCAGATCCTGGGAATGGATATCAAAGGACTTACTGTGGAGAAAGTAATGGTAGCTGATGCTGTTGATATTGAAAAAGAGTTCTATGTAGGTTTAATCAACGATCGGAACACCAAGTCGGTAACCCTGATGGCAAGTGCTGAGGGAGGAGTGGAAATTGAAGAAGTAGCTCGAGTGTCGCCTGAGAAAATCATTAAATTGAGCATTGACCCCGCCCTTGGTTTGATGGAATGGCAGGCACGTAAAGTGGCCCTTCAGCTATTCGACGATCCAAAACAGATGCGCCAGGCAGCAGCTATTCTGGTGAAGCTTTACAGATTGTATGTGGAAACTGATTCTTCCCTGGCAGAAATTAATCCGCTTGTTGTTACACCCGACAAGCAGGTATTAGCCATTGATGGAAAGATGAATTTCGATGACAATGCTCTTTACCGTCAACCCAAAATTCTGGCATTCAGAGAAACGACACCCGATGAAGAAAAAGAAATCGATGCAAATGAAAAAGGGCTTTCCTATATTAAACTCGATGGCAACATTGGCTGTATGGTGAATGGTGCAGGTTTGGCCATGGCCACAATGGATATGATAAAACTCTATGGTGGTGAACCGGCTAATTTTCTTGACATTGGCGGTTCATCGAATCCCGAAAAAGTAGTTGATGCAATGAACATTCTGCTGAGCGATCGTAATGTAAAAGCAGTAATGATTAACATATTTGGTGGCATTACCCGGTGCGATGACGTAGCACGGGGACTTGTAACAGCCCTGAAGGAAATCAATACCGATATCCCGGTTGTTATCAGATTATCGGGCACCAATGCCAGGGAAGGGCTTGATATCATCAGAGAGTTTGGGTTGCCAACCGTTTCCACAATGAGTGAAGCTGCAAAAAAGGCAATTGAACTGAGTCGGAGAGGGATATAATTTTCGGGTATAATAGAAAAAGATTAAAGATTCTTACAATGAGTATTCTTATAAATAAAGACACAAAAGTAATTGTACAGGGAATAACAGGTCGCGATGGCGGATTCCACACCAGTAAAATGAATGAATATGGCACCAATATCGTGGGGGGCATTTCACCCGGGAAGGGTGGTACTGAAGTTGATGGTGTTCCGGTTTTCAATATAGTGGAAGATGCCGTTAAAGCAACAGGAGCAAATGCATCGGTTATTTTTGTACCTGCGCCCTTTGCCGGAGATGCCATCATGGAAGCTAGTTATGCCGGAATTGAACTGGTGGTATGTATTACAGAAGGTGTACCGGTTCAGGACATGATGAAAGCTGCTGCTGTGTTAAAGCAAAACGGCACAAAACTAATTGGAGCAAATTGCCCCGGGTTAATTACCCCCGATGAATGCCTGATAGGAATTCTGCCGGGTATGATATTTAAAAAGGGAAATGTTGGATTGATTTCACGTTCAGGCACGCTTACCTACGAAGTAGTTAATATGCTTACAGAAAATGATTTGGGCCAATCGACCTGTGTAGGAATTGGAGGTGACCCTATTTCAGGATTGTATTTCATCGATTTGCTTGAAATGTATGAAAACGATCCGGAAACTGATGCTGTAGTGCTTATTGGAGAAATTGGAGGTGATGCAGAAGAGCAGGCAGCAAGATACATAAAAGAAAAAATGACTAAACCTGTGGTGGCATTTATTGCCGGACAGTCAGCGCCTCCCGGAAAACGCATGGGCCATGCAGGCGCAATAATTTCCAGTGGATCGGGAACAGCTGAAGAAAAAATAAAAGCATTTGGCGAAGCCGGTGTTCCGGTAGCAAAAGAACCGGGTGAAATTCCCGGATTGGTTAAAGAAAAATTGGGATAGTAATAAATTCTATACAGAATAAAAAAACCGGATGCTAAAAAAGTAACCGGTTTTTTTTTAAATAAAATTGTGAACAACATTTATAATTCTGCCTGAATTTTTTCAATTTTGGAACTCGCTTCATTAAGGTCTGATTCAAATTTTGCCTTAAATGAATTCCAATCAGCCATCTTTACATTTTTAATTTGATGAATTCGTTGATTTATTGAAGCACGCTGCTCTTCAAACTCATCAAGCGCCTTGTTTTGTTCCTCGGTAAGTTTTCCACCTTTCTCTTTGATTTTCTCATTGCATGACACTATTTTTTTATTTATAGCCGAAAGTTCCGCATTGGCCTTATCCAGTAAATCTTTTTTTTCTTTCTGAAACTGGGCTACAACTTCAGAATCAGCTTTATCGGAGCTTTTTTCAACATTTTTTTGCTGCCCTGAATTGCATCCGGAAAAAGCAACCAGGCAAAAACTTAAAAGCAGCACTCGCATCGGATTACTAAATTTTAACATGATTATTATTTTTGGATTTTTTTGTTTTAATGTTTGATTGTACGACAATTAATCAAAAATGTTATAAATGGACAAAGAAAATTACATAGCGGTAACAATCATGTGTTCTAAAAGTCATGAAAAGGATTCAACTACTTCCCAAGCAGCTTAAGGACATAATTCCACCGATTTTTCCTCAGGCGCGGCAGGCGCCACAAAATAGCCAATTGATTATATGATAAAATTCATCTTTTATTCGTGTTCCTGTTCGTTCTTTTGCGCCCGTTTTTATAAAATTATTTCTTTACACTATTTACACGAATACAGAATATGAACCGGAAACTGGTAAATGCAATTAAAGATTACATCATTATTACTTTTGGGCTTTCACTCTTTGCTCTGGGGTGGGTAGTGTTTTTGATACCTGCTGAAATTACAGGAGGGGGCATTAGTGGCGTGGGTGCAGTTTTGTATTATGCTGCCAGGATTCCGGTAAGCCTTACCTTTCTTGCAATTAATGCAATTCTTGTATTGATAGCCATAAAAATACTTGGTGCCAATTTTGGTATAAAAACCATTTACAGTATTGCTGTGCTGGCTCTTTTCTTTGCACTTTTTCAGAATATTGTAAAGGAACCTTTGGTAAACGACATGTTTTTATCGGCAGTGCTGGGCGGAATGGCAGGAGGCATTGGACTGGGTGTGGTATTTTCGCGGGGTGGCAGTACAGGAGGAACCGATATCTTTGCCATGATTATCAATAAATACCGCAATGTAAGCCCTGGTCGTATTATCCTTTACTGCGATGTCATTATCATTGCCTCGTCTTATTTTGTATTTCAGTCACCTGAAAAAATGGTATATGGATATGTATCGATGTGGGTGGTTGCCTATTCACTAGAATCATTTCTTAGCGGCGCAAATCGTTCGGCACAAATGTTTATTATATCAAAAAATTATCAAAAAATTGCCGATTTTATCAATAAAGAGGCCATAAGAGGCGTTACTATAATGGACGGAACAGGATGGTACACCCAGGAGAATACAAAAATCATTATGTCGGTGGTAAGAAAAAAGGAAACCAGCCAGATATTCAGAAAGATAAGAGAAATAGATCCCGAAGCGTTCATAACCATGGGAAGTGTTATGGGTGTTTACGGGAAAGGATTCGATAAAATTAAACTGTAACAGCAAAATCAATGAGGAAATACAAATACCTGTCATTAATCATTACTCATCTTCCAATACTCATCTTCTTTACGGTTTCCTGCCAACAGCAAAAAGGGAAACAAAGGGAACGGATTGAAATGGATACCATTGCTTCAATTCCTACTCCTCCAATCCTGAAATATGGATTCCCTGTTGATTCTTTTATAATAGAGGATGGCAAGGTAAAGCCAAACCAGCACCTGAGTCATATATTAAGCAGTTATGGAGTCAGTATGGCAACAATCGATCAGATTGCCAGGAAATCAAAAGATATTTTCGATGTTAGGAAAATAAGAAGAGGAAAAAATTTTTCCATATTCCAGACTGCAGATTCGCTGAATGAAACCCGCTATTTCGTTTATGAGAATTCTGCCATTGATTATTATGTATTTGAATTGTTTGATTCATTAAAGGTATATAAGGGTGAAAAAGAGGTGGAATCGCAGATAAAAACAGCATATGGAGAAATAGAAACATCGCTGTGGAATGCTATGACAGGAAACGGCATCGACCCTATGCTTGCACTTCGGCTTTCCGACATATTTCAATGGACAATTGATTTTTTTGCCATCCAGAAAGGTGATCGGTTCCGAATAATTTACGATGAACAGTATGTAGATTCCACAGCCATAGGAATTGGTGAAATTTATGCCGTTCAGTTCGATCATTATGGTGATGAGAATTATGCTTTTCGGTATTTCCAGGATGACCGGTACGATTATTTCGATCATGAAGGGAACAGCTTGCGCCGAGCATTTCTTAAAGCACCACTCGAATTTGCCCGCATCAGTTCAGGATTTTCCCATGCCCGAATGCACCCGATTCTGCGAATTCGCAGACCTCATCACGGAGTGGATTATGCTGCTCCAACCGGAACTCCGGTTATGACCATTGGCGACGGGACTATTATTGCAAGAGCCTACCAGGCTAAAGGCGGAGGGAACTACCTTCGTGTAAAGCACAATTCTGTATATACTACCGTTTATATGCATTTATCAGGTTTTGCCAGGGGGATTGCACAAGGTACCAGGGTAAAACAGGGACAGGTAATCGGGTATGTGGGTTCAACTGGTTTATCAACAGGTCCGCACCTCGATTTCCGCGTTTTTAAAAACGGAACCCCTGTAGATCCGCTAAAGGTTGAAGCTCCACCTGTTGAACCAGTAAAGAAAGACCGAATGGAAGAATATATGGCAATGAAGGATTCGCTGTTAACTGAACTACAAAAAATTAATTGGGAAAATCAAAAGACCTTGATGGTAAACCAGGACGATATAGAAAGCCAGGATACTATTAATTAAATCTTCGCTACAAAACGGAATTGTTATTCAGGCAATCCTAAATCATTCCTACAGATACATGTCATGCTGCACATGATAAATCGCAAGTATTTTAATTTCAATAATGGATAATCTTGTAGAAATACTTAAAGAGAATACAAAAGTAAAATTATGAGGATGACATTTTAAAAGAACTGCTGTCGAACAGGCGCAACAAGCCAGTAATTGCAGCTAATGCCCCACCAATAATCCCAAAAATTTTTTCCATTGGAATTCCCTGTGATATAAATATAAATGCTCCTAAAGGAATCAATATTAGCAGTATCAGGTATCGGATATTTCGCCACTTCCCTTTTAATCCAAGGCTACTTTCTAATGCTTTAACTTTTGACGGAGACAGTTTTTGTAATACAAAATCTCTGAATTCTGTCGAAAAAAGCTTAGGATTTACATTGTCAATAATTAATTTTTTCTTTAGCAACCTACGAATCATCGGTTTGTTTTTACGATTCATTAAACCATCATCAGCGAGATCGTATAAAATTACTTTTTCATTATTAGTGATGTTTGCCCAAATAACTCCATGCCAGGCTTTCGGATTCTCACGGAACTCTTCATAACATTTTTTTTCGATATCATCTTCCGAAACCGGATTCGTATTCACCTCCTCAATATGCTCATTCTCATTAAAATCAATGTAACCATCATATTCATAATAGTTTTTAAACAGATAACCCCACCTCTTTCTTAAAATAAATAACTGAGCAGAATTTTCAGGTTTAAGTTCATTTTCGGAAATATATTCGTCGTAATATTCACTAATTAACTCAATATCGAATGGCATATCCACTATGACTTTTTGTACTGAGCTTTGATTTACCTGCAGAAAAAGCGAAAGCAGCGATTCATGCTTATCAACTTGATAGATATAATGATCGAGACCACTTATCCAGATTACAGCCTGGGACTCCAAAACTTCCTGAAGTTTAACTTCACCATTTAAAATTTGAGACACATGAAGAGGTTTTAGATTCATATAAGTTTTCTTCACCTCAGAAATCTGGTTATTATCATTTAAAAAATCGACGGAATTTTTAAAATAGCAATCACCGTTGAACGATTTTAGCAGAATACGTTTTTTCCCGGGATCAGTTAAAATTTTGCTCCATTTGTCACCTGACTTTGGCTTATCTTCCGGGTGCAAATTAAAAATTACAGTTGCCATATAATTTAGCAGCAGCCATAAGAAACCAGATATTCCAATGAATACGATAAAAATAATAACTGACAGGTGAAGATAGTCAACACCAGCTTTTTCTCCGGAAACAACCGTTACACTACCGTTTTTTCCTGCTCTCGTAAACAACAAGGTATCGCTTAACGCCCACTCACTGGTATAATTTTTCCCTTTAAACAATTCCTGGGGATGATAGCTTTTTGTTATGGGATCGAATAAATTTGAATAGATTCTGTCTGCGTTTGTCAGTAAATAGCTTCCATTTGGTTTTAAAGATGTTGCATCAAACGAAACCTGCAAAGCATCAATGCCGTTTCCCTGAATTTTTTTATACCAGGGAGCTTCATGATCTTCATACATCGATTGCAACAAAAGATTGTCGTTGGCTACTTTAAAATATTGTTCTTGCTGCCAGAGCTGGTTCTCTATGCTTTTAACTGAAAAATAGAATTGGATTACCGGGACAATAGAAAGGTTTGCAAGCAAAAGAAACAAAAAAAGAAGGTAAGGCTTCTGGTTAGTTTTAGTATCAGAAGAATTACTTAGCTTTAAATCAGCAATATTTTTAAGGACAACACTCGTTGCATAAGCAACTGTCAGGAAAATTAATCCTAAAAAGACCAGTTTGATGGCTAAACCGGTTTGCCAGATCAATAATACCTCAATTAAGAGGAAGGTAAGAATAAACAGACTGCCATATAACCAATGCTGATGAGTAATTTCTTTTCTTTTTATAACCAACTTGCTGATGTATATCACATAAAACATAAAAAACAATTGATAAAACAACACAGCTATTGGCTTTACAAGGAAAAATATTCCGGCAACCTGCAGAATAATAGAGACAGACATAAGTAAAATCAATTTTTTATATAATAAAAAATTTATACTCTTGAAATCAAGCCATTTTAAAAACCAGGTATATTGCCCTTCATTTTTGGAAGGAAATATCCATAGTTTAATCATGATTCCCACGATTAAAATAAACACTGACATTATAAAAAAGTAAAAGGAAAATAGAAAAATCCTGGCATTCTTGTTATTTGTTGGTGTTTGATCAATTAATGTAATGTGATAAAGTGGTGTATCTTCAACGGGTCTAATTCTTGAGAGCCATTTTTTACCGTTATAATTAAGATGAAATTTATCTTCTGTTCGCAAATTAATTGCTGTAACAAGGCGGGTATCGGACTCACATTCTTCCAGAAAGTTTTCATGTAGGTTTTTTGACTTAATGGAATGATATAATACTTTTCCTGAATCGTTAATAATTAAGAATTCAACATCTTTTGGAACTACCTGATGGTAAAGCGAGGGGATTACCGACGTAATAGCAAGAACATGCTCTTTACTGCCAAATGCTGAAGTATAAAATGAAACGGCGGTTTCTCCCTGACCTGTATTGTACGATTGTATTGATTCAATAAAAAATTTCAAATTTTCATTGGATGACCAGGCTTTTTTTGTGTCTTTTATATTTAAAAAATAATTCCTGTTAGTTAAATCGATCTCTACCAGATCGGAAAAAGGAGTCCTGGTAATTGCTTTTGATATTTTTCCTGAATCATTAATCAACAGTATTTCATTTAAAGGGAAAGGGCTCTTTAAAGTAGTGTCCTGAAAAAAAGTCCTGTCGCTGTTTAGTATTTTATTATAGTCTTCATAATGTTTTTTCAGGATTGTATCCTGAAGTTTTTTTTCAGTACTGAAAAAATGACTGTCTAAAAACCCTAATAAGGTGGTGTCAGAACTTACAAATTTGATACTATCGTCAACAGAGAGGGTCACTCTTTCCCGTCCCAGAGAGTCAATTATGAAGTAAAGATTTTTTATTGAATCAAAATTGGATTTTACATTGAAATAAAGTGAGTCGGAAACAACTTGAATTCTGTTGAAATTATATAAACGATCGGAAAACTGATGTTTTAAAAAACTTATAGCTAATAATACTAAAAGTCCCGTACCTATAATAGCTGAAAATACACTACTGCTTGCATCCAACGACTTTAACCGTTCATTCTGACTAAGAAAAATAACCTTTAAAACCGGCATTCCAACAAAAACAAGTAACAGTAAACCAGCCAGGAAAATCAGTAACTGATTATTAATGGTGCGGGTTATATCTCTAAATTCCTTATCGGGAATAAAACCGGCAAGAAAGAATTCCTTGCCAATAAATTGAATGGGCAAGATTATTATGTGTTTATCTTCTCCTCTTACATCCACTTTTAAATAAGTGCCGCCCTGCATACCCTTAATGCTATCACTCAATGCCTGAGGATTGTTAAGATCAATTAGTACATCTTCATTTGAATTATAATAAACTTGCGAATCAGCAAATAGTATAATGTTTTCAAAAAGCTGGTCGAATTTTAGTCCTTTCATAAAATGATTGACCGGAACGTTTGTCAGCAGACCACACTCTTTTAGTGAGTCGAGGTTACTTTCATTAATTAAATTTTCTATCTTAAATAAATTCACCTCCTTAATTTCATTATGAAACCTAAGGTGCACCTGGTTATCAGCAATTTTGAAGGAGTCAGGCCAATAATTATTCGGACGTAATTTCACTTCCGTTGTTATGCTAAAGAGTTCATCAATGACCTTTTGGACCTCAGTACTGACGGGTTCATTAACTCTTGCATTTTTTTTAAAACCAAAATGCTGAATTCCATAGTAAGGGGCGTAATTCTTAAAATGATTTTTATAGTAATTATGTTTGTCGAATATATTGCTTCCGTATTCCTTTAATATTCGAAATGCTCTTTGCCGTAACTGATCTTCCTGCCTGGGTATATAAATAAAAAAGTAGGAAAAATATAAAAATGAAAATCCCAAAATTATAATAATCCATCCTATAAGGTTTGCATTTTTAAACGACCTGTGTTTCATTTTAACAGGGAAATAGGTTTGTAAACAAATATAACCCAAAAGCAATTGAAAATCAATAGGCAAATGACTGATAAAATCTTCCGGGATTAATGGACATAATACTATTCCATAATTAACTTAATTTTCTGCTTTATATATAGTTTATATCATGCTCAGAAATTAAATGAAAGTTTGGATTGTTGCAATTTTAATTAAATTTGTCGGGCAGAAGTATTAAATTAAAATAAA